>JAGLPR010000069.1 GCA_023137255.1 Bacteroidales bacterium
TACGGAACTTCTCTGAACTGACCTCTTTCTGATCCAATTTGACAGTCGATTTGATAAAATCGATCAACTTCTCTTCACCCTTCTGCTCATAGAACTTCCTCGCCTCTTCGGGCTTCGACATCATCTCCTTTGCGTAGTTCTCCAGATAGTCGTCCGGAACATTGGAGATTCCGTACTGCATATACTGATTCAGGGCCATTCCCTTGGCTGCCTCCAATGCCTCTTCCTCCGAAACTTTGATATCCTGCTGCTTCAGGATGAACTCCTTGATCAACTGCCAGCGAAAATCATCTTCATACTTCTCAAAATCTTCGTTTACCTGCTCCTCGGAAAGCTGCTCGTTGGTCTCCACCATCCAGCGCTTCAAAAACTCGACCGGAAGATCAATTTTTGCTTTCTTGATAAGCACCTCGCGTGCATCCACCATAAAGCGGTATTCACTCTCACGCTCATAATTGAGCGCGATTTCTTCGGTAACACGACTGGTGAACTCCTCTTCAGTTTTCACTTCACCCTCGCCGTATACCTTGTCGTAGAAATCCTGTCCCACCACTGCACGGTCAAATTTCATCACCTCGTCGATGCTGCATTTGAAAGTGCCTTCGAGCATGGCCACCTCGGTTTTGTCGATCCGTAACAGAGAGGCCAGTTCAGTATCGTTGGGGTAGGCCTTTTTCACATCAAACACCACCTCGTCACCTCCGGCAGTACCGCTGAACAGCACCTTCTGGTCGTCATCCTTCATCATCTCCAGCGACATGCTTACGTTTTCAACACGAATCCCGTTCTCCACTTCATTCCCCTCTTTATCCACCTTCACCAGTGTACCCTTGATCAGCTCATTGTCTCCTGCTTTATCCACGGCCTTGAACTCACCATAACGCTGAAGCAGCTGCTCCTTATGCTCATCCTGCTGTTTCTTATCGACCTTAATCTTGTAGAAGGGAACTTTGTCTTTGGCGGTCACTTCCATGCTCAGTTCCGGGGCCAGTCCCAGATCAAATTTGAATTCAAATTCGGTATCCTTCTCAAAATCCACTTTCTGTTCCTCATCTTTGTGAGGAAGGGGCTCTCCGAGAATTTTTACATCCTTTTCTTTCAGGTAATTAAAAAGGGACTCCGAAACCAGTTTATTTACTTCATCCACCAGTACCGGGGTGGAATACATCTTCTTAATGATCCCCATGGGAACCTTGCCGGGCCGGAAACCATCCACCCTGGCCTGCCTGCGGTAATCTTTTAGTACTGTCTCGACACGTTCTGCGTAATCTGCCTGCTCCACTTTGACGTTGAGGATCGCGTTCAATTGATCTGTATTCTCCTGTGTAATGTTCATACTACGTAAATATAAAATCAAAATTAGCAAAAAACCGCCATACGATCGTTATTAACATCCGATGGCATAGCGGTTTAAGAGTTATTAAGTGCGGATGAAGGGACTCGAACCCCCACTCCCGAAAGAACTAGATCCTAAGTCTAGCGCGTCTACCAATTCCGCCACATCCGCAAAATTTCCGCAAATTTAACCCAAATTTCCGGATTACAAAGATGAGTTTGATTTATCGCAGTTCGAAGTTCTGTCCCAGGTAGACCTTCCTGACCTGCTCATCCTCTGCCAGATCTTTTGCAGTACCCGCTTTCAGGATGCTCCCTTCAAACATCAGGTAGGAACGCTCGGTAATGGCCAGGGTTTCATGAACGTTGTGGTCTGTGATCAGGATCCCTATGTTCTTCTCCTTCAGCCGGGACACAATCTCCTGAATATCTTCCACCGCAATGGGATCCACCCCTGCAAATGGCTCATCCAAAAGAATAAAATGCGGACTCAGGGCCAGGGCCCTGGCAATCTCGGTTCGTCGCCTTTCACCCCCGGAAAGCTGGATTCCCAGACTTTTCCTGATCTTCAGCAGTCCAAACTCCTCAAGCAGCGACTCCGTCCGGTCGTGCTGCTCACCTCTTGGCATCTCGGACATCTCAAGTACTGCCCTGATGTTGTCCTCCACAGTGAGTTTCCGGAACACCGATGCCTCCTGCGCAAGGTATCCAATACCCATCCTGGCCCTTTTATAAACCGGTTCATTGGTAATATCCAGGTCGTCGAGCATGATGTTCCCTTCATGGGGATTAATCAGACCCACCATCATATAGAAGGTGGTAGTTTTCCCGGCACCATTGGGTCCAAGCAGTCCCACAATTTCGCCCTGCTCCACACTGATCGATACCTCATCCACCACCCTTCGGTTCTTGTATTTCTTTACCAGTTGATGGGTATGCAGTTTCATGAGCCCTAAAGTTATGCAATAATTATCTTAGTCGGACTGATCAGTAGGAGATGTCTCTTCGGATTCATCAGACTTCTTTTTCCAGGGTGGTTTCTCAGCCTGTTTCTTCGTACTCTTTGTCTCTTTCGGTTTCTTAGTTTCTTTTTTCTCCTTTGACTCAGAGGTTTTCTTTGGCTCAGAGGTTTTCTTTGGCTCTGAAGTTTTCTTTGGCTCTGAAGTTTTCTTTGGCTCTGAAGTTTTCTTTGTGTCGGTTGACTCCTTGGTCTCAGCGGACTCCTTGGATTTTGCCGGTTTCTCCGCCTTCTTCTTTGTTTTCTTTGGCTCAGAAGTTTTCTTTGTATCGGTTGACTCCTTGGTCTCAGCGGACTCCTTGGATTTTGCCGGTTTCTCCGCCTTCTTTTTTGTTTTCTTTGGCGGTTCATTGCCAGCCATTTCCTCTTCCTGCTGACGGACAATCCGCTTGCTGATGCTTATGCCGATCTCATAAAGAACAATCAGGGGAAGGGCCACAAGCACCTGACTGAATACATCGGGTGGAGTAATGAGAGCCGAAAGGGTTACAATCAGGACCAGAGAATGCCTCCTGTACTTTTTAAGAAAATCGGGGGTTACCAGTCCCACCCGGCTCAGAAAATAAACCAGTATTGGAAGCTGGAATACGATCCCGGCAGCCAGTACCACAGAGGTAATTGTCGATACATATGACCTCAGGGTCGGGGCGCTGATCACGCTTTCACTCACCTTGTAATTGCCCAGGAAATTGACCGAAAGCGGCGCAATGATATAGTATCCGAACAACACTCCCAGGATGAAAAGCAGCGAAGTATAAAACACGGCGCCAGTGGCAGTCTTCTTCTCCTTTTCATAGAGAGCAGGAGTTATGAACCTCCAGAACTCCCAGAAAATATAGGGAAACGCTACCAAAATACCGGCCACCAGCGAAACCATGATGTGCATGGAAAACTGTTCGGCCATTTTGACTGTCTGCAGGCTAAAGGGATTCTGGTTGATACAGATCCTTTCGAGTCCCAGTATCTCTCCCAGCTGGCACAACCAGCGGTTTGTGGGAAAAGGAGGTTCTTTGGGAGCCAGGATGATCTTGTCAAACACAATATCTTTAAAAACAAAAGCCACAAGGGCAAAAATGACAATGGCCGCAATGGAACGCAGAAGGTGCCAGCGCATCACCTCAAGGTGCTCAAGGAAAGACATTTCCCTTTCTGTATTATTACTCATATTCAGTCCTGATAAAAGATGTGCAAAGTAACAAAAAAACTAACCCCCTTGAAACAGAAATCAATTTATAGTATCTTTAATTTGGTCAGACTATAAGGGGATCATGGAGAATATTGGAGAGATACTTCACAATAATCTGAAGAAGTATTTTGGATTTGATAGTTTTAAAGGAAACCAGGAGGAGATTATTACCAATGTTCTTTCTGGTAACGATTCATTTGTACTGATGCCCACAGGAGGCGGAAAATCGCTTTGTTACCAGCTTCCTGCGCTCATCAAAGACGGCACGGCCATTGTTATCTCCCCCCTTATTGCACTGATGAAGAACCAGGTGGATGCCATGCGGAGCTTCAGCCTGGACGAAGGAGTAGCACACTTTCTCAACTCCTCGCTCACAAAAAATGCCATTGCCAGGGTGAAAGAGGATGTTCTGAGCAAGCGTACCCGTTTGCTCTATGTGGCCCCCGAGAGCCTGACCAAGGAGGAGAACATAGAATTTCTGAAGCGGGTGAACATCTCCTTCTATGCCATCGATGAGGCACACTGTATTTCTGAATGGGGCCACGACTTCAGGCCGGAATATCGCAGGATCAGACCCATAATCAACCGGATTGGCACAGCACCCCTGATTGCACTCACTGCTACAGCCACTCCTAAGGTGCAAAACGATATCCAGAAAAATCTGGAGATGCTGGGCGCCAATGTATATAAATCATCATTCCGGCGCCATAACCTCTACTACGAGATCAGGCCCAAGGTCCACGCCACAAAGGAGATCATTAAATTCATCCTGGCCAGTCAGGGCAAATCGGGAATCATCTACTGCCTGTCCCGGAAAAAGGTGGAAGAGCTGGCAGAAACACTAAAGGTAAACGGAATAAAAGCACTCCCCTACCATGCAGGAATGGATGCCATTACCCGGTCTTCCAACCAGGACCAGTTCCTGATGGAGGAGGTGGATGTGATCGTAGCCACCATTGCATTCGGTATGGGCATAGACAAGCCGGATGTGCGCTTCGTGATCCACTTTGATATCCCCAAAAGTCTCGAAGGGTATTACCAGGAGACAGGCAGGGCAGGACGTGACGGAGGGGAAGGAAAATGCATTGCATTCTACAGTTACAAGGACATCCAGAAACTGGAGAAATTCATGCAGGGAAAACCGGTGGCTGAACAGGAGATCGGTAAACAATTGCTGCTCGAAACCGTTGCCTATTCCGAATCGGCTGTATGCCGTCCCAAACTGCTGCTCAACTACTTCGGGGAGGTCATGAAAGAGGGGTGCGGCAACTGTGATAATTGTTTGCATCCAAAAGAAAGATTTGAAGGGAAATCGGAGATTCTTCTAAGTTTAAAAGCTATTTTAGGAGTCCAGGAAAAATTTAAATCTGAGCATATCGCAAACGTTCTTTCGGGCAACGCCAACAGTGCAGTAAAGACCTATAAGCATCACCATTCCGAGTACTTTGGTGCCGGGAAGGAGAAGGATGTAAAATTCTGGAATGCGGTTCTCAGGCAAGCCCTGGTGGCCGGGTTCATTACAAAGGATATTGAGAATTATGGTTTATTAAAAATGACCGAAGCCGGTCATGCGTTTATTAAGAAGCCTTATTCGATGATGTTGACTCAGGATCATGATTTTGATATTGCGCCTGAAGAGGGAGTAGCCACCGGGGGAGGAGGAACCGGTGCGGTGGATGAAGAGCTGCTGCATGTCCTGAAGGATCTCAGGAAAAAAATGTCCAAACAGCTCAACCTGCCTCCATTTGTGATTTTCCAGGATCCATCGCTGGAGGACATGGCCATCCAGTACCCGATCAAGATGGAGGAGTTGCGGAATATCATGGGTGTTGGTACCGGGAAAGCAAAGAAGTATGGCCGCGGGTTTGTGGAGGTGATTAAAGAGTATGTGGAGGATAAAGACATCCTCAGGCCACAGGACATGGTGGTCAAGTCAGTGGTCAATAAATCGGGTGTAAAGGTTTACATCATCCAGAACATAGACCGAAAACTGCCGCTGAACGATATAGCCCATGCCAAGAGTCTTGACATGATGAACCTGATTGATGAAATAGAAGCCATTGTGGGTTCAGGAACCAAATTGAACATCGATTACTACCTGAATGAGATCATGGACGATGATAAACTGGATGAAATTTATGAGTATTTCAGGGAGGCTGAAAACGAATCCATTGATGAGGCCCTGGCCGAACTTGGTGAGGAGTATTTCAGCGAGGAGGAGATCCGACTTGTACGCATAAAATTCTTCTCCGATCTTGCCAACTAATATGAAGGAAATCTTATCTACCCAGGGACTCTCCAAATCCTATAAAAGTGTAAAGGCCATCCAGAACCTGAATCTTCAGATCTCAGAGGGACAGGCTTATGGAATTCTTGGTCCCAACGGAAGCGGAAAAACCACCACACTCTCCATAGTAACCGGGATCATCCGTCAGGACAGCGGTAGTTTTAGATGGTTCGGGGAGCCGCCCGAAGCGGGTCAGAGGAGATCCATCGGGTCGCTTATCGAAATCCCTCACTTCTATCCCTACCTGAACCTGGAAAAAAACCTCCGAATCATTTGTGATATCAAAGGGATGGACTACCGCGACATCCATCGGGTTCTGGAGATGGCAAAACTTCACGAAAGGAGAAAATCCAGGTTCTCCACACTTTCGCTGGGCATGAAACAGCGGCTGGGTATGGCTGCAGCACTTCTGGGCGATCCCAGGGTCCTGGTACTTGACGAACCTACCAACGGTCTCGATCCGGAGGGCATTGCTGAGGTAAGGGAGGTGGTTCTCGAGCAGGTGAAACAGGGCAAAACCCTGATCCTTGCTTCCCATATCCTCAGTGAGGTGGAGAAGATATGCAACTATGTGGCCATCCTGAAAAAAGGAGAACTGCTGGCCAATGGTCCGGTCAAAGAGTTGCTGACCGAGGATGAAATTGTTGAGCTCTCATGCGACAATAACACGGTTCTCCGTGAGAAACTGGAAAACTCAGACCTGGTAAAGGAGGTTAAAACAGAAAACGGGGTACTGGTGCTCACCCTGAACGAAAAGATCACACCGTCGGAAATCAATGCATTTGCGTTTGATCAAAAACTTGTGATCCATCATTTGCTGAGCCGGAAACGAAGCCTGGAATCTCAGTTCCTGGAACTGGTAAAGGAGGAATAAATGATCAGACGCTTATTACATATTGAACAGATCAAGCTACTGAACTACAATCCGTTCAGAATTACATTGGGCATCTATTTTTTAGCTTTTTCCCTTGGATTACTGATCTACCCAGCCATAGATAAGGAGATTCCTGTGATCTCACTCAGCGACCTTTTTCGTTTCCCCGATGTGTGGCTTTTTCTCACATGGGTCACAGAACCCTACAACCTCCTGCTGGCGCTGATAATCATCATGATTACCACCAAGGAGTTTAACAACCACACCTTCAAAACACAACTTGTCTTTGGGTTGAGCCGTACCGAACTGCTGCTGCAGAAACTGATGCTGATTGTGGTCCTTTCTCTCTTTGCCACCCTGTTGCTGGGAGCCACATCTCTCACCCTGGGTCTGATCTATAGTTACAAGCTTACCTTCAATATTGCCCTGGAGAATACCTGGATCCTGGGAAGGTACTTTGTCTCCTCATTTGCCTACATGTCCATGGGTCTGCTGGTGGCACTCCTGATCAAAAACACCGCCTTGTCGCTGCTTACCTTCCTTGCCATGAGGACCTTTGTAGATCCTGTCCTGTTCCTGATACTTCGGAAATATGAGGTAAAGTGGTACCTCCCCATGCGTACCACCACACAACTGACTCCCGTTCCTAACCTGATCGAAATTTTCGAAAAGAAAATGAACAGCGCTGAATCCATCAATGAATCGGCCCTGGATATTATTCCGGAAGGTTTACCTGACTGGCTCAATATCTTTATGGTTCTGCTCTATACCAGCCTGGCCATCTGGGCCAGTTACCTGCTGATGCAGCGAAGAAGGTTTACCTAACCATCTCTTTCCCATCTGGTTCTTCCCAGCAATACACCCACCAGGCTTATTAAAAAAACTGGATAATAGGCCAGCGAAACAGGGAGAAACAAAAGCAGGCCTCCCCTCTGGCTGGTTATCCCCGAAATCCGGTAGAGCAACACAAAGTCGGCCAGGGATTTCACGATCCATCCCCCCGCCAACCAGGGCCACCACCCTGTAAATAGGATGAGCCAGAGCGGCATCAGCAGAAGGCTTAAGTTGGTCAGTGAGACCAGTAGAGCAAACAACTGTATATCTGCCATTCCATAGTGGGTCGATTTTGCCCCCCAGCGTATTCTCTGTGCCAGCAGCGCCTGAAGAGTGGGTACAGGTTCTGTCTCAACACAGGCCTCACGAGCCGTATTAAACGCAATGGTTCTTCTTAGTTTACGTGCACCGATCATCAGGAACATGTCATCGCCCGATTCGATTGTTTCCACGGGATCGAAAAAACGGGTTTCCATATACAGTTCCCTGGAATAGGCCAGGTTGGCCCCACTACACATCATGGGCCTTCCGATCCGGAACGATCCGGCACCAGAACCTGCCAGGGCCAGCAGATCGAGTCGTTCAAATGCCTCCAGGAATCCCCCCGTTCCTCTCGAGGTGGTTACCACTCCCGCCACCAGGTCCGAGGGATGTTCCTCAAGAAATGCCATATGCGATGCAATAAAGTCCGGACCCACCCTGCAATCTGCATCCACCTGGATCAGTCGGTCGTGTGAAGCATTTTGAATTCCATGATATAGGGCCGCCTTTTTCCCTGAACTTACCGGGAGCAATCTCAGGCAGCTGAACCCGGGGGCCGCAGAAATCATTGAATCTATCACCGCTCCTGACTCATCACCCGAGTGGTCGTCTACAAAAATTACCTCATGCAGACTTTTCGGGTAGGACTGGGCCAGCAGGTCATCGACCAGAAGTGGCAAATTCTTCGCTTCATTCCGGAATGGAATGATCACACTCACTTTCAAAGAGTTGTCGCTCACCCCGTCCGGTGAAATCTCACACTCTCTTACCCCGGATGAAATCAGAAACATTACCAGGGAATAGCAGAAAACAGTAGAGAGGATAATGATGACGTAAAGTGCCATAGCTGCACTATTCTTGCCGGTCGAAAAACGACTGCATCAATTCAAACATCTTCCTGAACTGCAAAGGTTTTGTCAGGAATGCATCACAACCGGCTTCCCTGCACGCCTCAGCATTCTCATCATAGGTGTTGGCTGTGGTAGCCACCACCGGAAGCCCTGGCCTGATCTGTTTAATCTGGCGGGTCGCCTCCAGGCCATCTACCTCAGGCATCTGCAGATCCATCAAAACGAGATCAAAATGCTCGTCGGTACCGCACGCATCAATAGCCATCCTGCCATTGTTAGCGTGGATCACATTGGCCTTTACCTGTTTCAATACTGCAGAGATCAGTTTAAAAGAGATGGCATTGTCCTCCACCACCAGGATCACTTTGTCGGAAAAGTCGAAGTCATATTTGCCCCCGTCAGCCATATCTACCCCATTAATACGCCTATGATGGTGGCCGAAAGAAGTGAAGCCAGGGTACCGGCAAGCAGTGCCCGCATTCCGAATTGTGCCAGCAATACCCTGCGTCCCGGTGCCAGAGCACCGATCCCCCCTATCTGTATGCCGATGGAAGCGAAGTTGGCAAACCCACAGAGCATATATACCGACATGATGATCGATTTTGTATTGGTAAATTCCCCGGCTGCTTTCATGTCAGCCAGGTCGATATATGCCACGAATTCAGTAAGTATCAGCTTCTTACCTAGCAATGAGCCTACCAGGGTAATATCTTCCCCAGCCACACCAATCAACCACATGAGCGGCGAGAGCCCATACCCAAGGATAAACTCGAGGCTCAGTTCATCGTACTTCCCGTTGCTAAAGGAAGCAATCCTTTCATTGAGTGAGGTCCAGTCACCAATCTTAACAAAGATAAAGTTCGCGAATGCAATGAAAGCGATGAATACCAGCAACATGGCTCCAACGTTGACTGCAAGTCTCAATCCATCTCCGGTTCCGTTGGAGATGGCATCCAGAGCATTCTTCCCCACCTCATCACTGCTCACCTCAATTTTCTTTTCAATGCTTTCGGTTTGCGGGACAATGATCTTGGAGATCACCACCACTCCGGGTGCTGCCATAATGGACGCCGTGAGCAGATGCTTGGCAAAAATAACCTGCTGCACGGGATCGCCACCCCCCAGGAAGCCGATATAGGCTGCCAGGACCCCTCCCGCCAGGGTCGCCATGCCTCCCGACATGACCAGCAGAATCTCAGAACGACTCATCTTTTCGAGGTAGGGTTTGATCAGAAGGGGAGATTCGGTCTGTCCGAGAAAAATGTTCCCGGCCACCGAAAGACTCTCCGGTCCTGACAATCCCAGTCCCCTGGAGAGCACATAGCCAAGTCCCTTAACAAACACCTGGATGATGCCCAGGTAAAAAAGCAGGCTTGACAGGGCTGAAAAGAAGATAATGGTGGGGAGTATGGAGAAGGCAAAATTTTGCAATGCCGGTGCAACCTCACCCGTATTGTTGCTTTTCAGAAGATAGGTGACTCCCTCGTTGGTAAAGGCCAGAATCTTTACAAATCCCTTACCTATGAATTCGAAAAAGACCTGTACAAAAGGAACATAAAGAATTCCTATGGCAAGCAGGAGCTGGAAAAGCAATCCGGTTCCCACCATTTTCCAGTTAACAGCCTTGCGATTGCTGCTGAAAGCCCAGGCTATGGCGATCAATACTGCCATACCCATCATTCCCCTTAGTAACTTCACAAGGTTGAAATCAAATCCCACTCTTTCGGGAATGATGTTGGACATGGGAACCACTTCAGACGCCTGCTGAATCACTGCGACCACTGTATCAACCACTATGGTTTCTGTAATCATTGTGACCTACGATTTATCTCATCCCTGATTTCAGAGGCTTTCTCATAATCCTCCTTAGAAACCGCCTCTGCAAGCATCGACCTCAGGTCCTCCATGCTGGTTTCGGAAAGATCGGGATGAAGGGTCCCTTTTTTTGTCTTCCCCGGAGGAGTCTCAACCTCCTGCTCTGGCGTAATATCAGGATTCTCGAGGTCTGTTCCCTTTTCAAAGTCGAGCACAATCCCCGCTTTTTCCACAATCTCATCGGTGGTAAAAATGGGACATTTGAACCTCAGGGCAAGCGCAATGGCATCGGAGGTCCGGGCATCAAGGGTCGTGCGTTCACCACCGTTATCACACAGAATGTTGGCAAAGAAAACACCATCCTCAAGCTTGTGGATGTTTACCTCCATGATGCGGATCCCATATGAATCGGCAAAATTCTTAAACAGGTCGTGAGTAAGTGGACGAGGTGGGGCAAGGCCCTCTAGTTCGATGGCAATTGCCTGCGCCTCAAATCCTCCTACAATAATGGGAATTCTCCTGTTTCCTTCCTCCTCTGATAAGACCAGGGCGTATGCTCCCGATTGTGTCTGGCTGTAAGAAATGCCAAGGACATTTAGCTTGATTTTTCCCATACCTCTGTAACGGACTCTTTTCACACAAATATAGAAATAACTGTGACATAATTATCCAAAAAATAATTCACTCAAAACCTTTGTCTATCACACAATCTTTTCTATCTTTGCAACCCGAAATTCTGACATAAAAGTAAAAGATTGTAGGATGTACGCAATTGTTGATATAGCAGGACAGCAGTTTAAGGTTGAAAAAGATCAGAAACTGTATGTGCACAGGCTTGAAGGAGAAGAAGGAAAAAAGGTTTCTTTCGATAAGGTATTGTTAATCGATAACGGTAGCAAAGTAGCAGTGGGTAACCCCGTTGTAAAGGGTGCTTCGATCGATGCCAAGATTGTTGCTCATGTAAAAGGCGACAAAGTTCTGGTATTCAAGAAAAAGAGAAGGAAAGGCTATCAGAAGCTGAACGGACACCGTCAGTACCTGACCCAGATCGTGATTGAAGGAATTTCAGAAAAAGGTGCCGCCAAGCCAAAAGCCGCTGCTGCCACCAAACCTGCAGAGAAGCAAGAGGCTGCTCCCGTGAAGGAAACTGCAGCAAAGAAGAAAGCAGCTCCCGCTACAGCAAAGGCCACAACAGAGAAGAAACCAGCCGCAGCTAAAAAACCCGCAGCCAAAACAACCGCTGCGAAGAGTACAGCAGCCAAGAAGCCAGCTGCTAAAAAACCTGCAGCCAAGAAATAGTCGAAAGTCGTAAAGTCAATAGTTAAAGTCAAAAGATATGGCACACAAGAAAGGAGCCGGTAGTTCAAGAAACGGTCGTGAATCAGAAAGCAAAAGACTGGGTGTGAAACTCTACGGAGGCCAGGTTGTTAGGGCTGGTAATATCCTCGTTAGACAAAGGGGCACAGTACATCATGCCGGAAGCAATGTAGGAATGGGCAAGGACCATACACTGTTTGCTATGATCGACGGTAAAGTGAAATTCGCCAAAAAAAGAGACAACAAATCATACGTCTCCATTGAGTCGGTAGAAAACCAGTAGATTTATATACAAACAATATATCATTCACCTGTAATGCACTACCTTTAATGTGTATTACAGGTTTTTTTATGCTTTCAATATGCTTACCATTCCCTTTATCAAAGATCACAGAGACACAGTTCTGAAAGGACTTGAAGTCAAGAATTTTAAAAACCCTGAACTGATCGACCAGATTATCGAACTTGATAACAAGCGCCGGGCACTGCAGGTCAAGACCAATGAGTTGCAGGCACAGATGAACAAACTCAGCAAGGAGATTGGTCAGCTGTTCAAATCGGGCGAAAAGGAGAAAGCCAACCAGGTAAAAGAGCAGACCACCGGCATCAAGCAGGAGCTGGAAACCATGGAGCAGGACCTGCAGAGGGCAAATGAGAGAATGAACGAACTTCTGGTTCAGGTACCCAATGTTCCTCACCCATCCGTACCCGGGGGAAATAGTGAAGCAGATAATAAGGAGATCCGTAGCGGTGGAAGCATCCCTTCGCTGCATGAAGGAGCACAACCCCACTGGGAGCTGGGAAAAAAATACAAGCTGATAGATTTTGACCTGGGAGTAAAAATTACAGGTGGAGGATTCCCTGTCTACCGTGGGAAAGGAGCAAAGCTGCAAAGGGCGCTGATTGCATATTTCCTGGATCAGAATACAGATGCAGGATATGAAGAAATTCTTCCTCCACTGATGGTGAACGAAGAGTCGGGATTCGGAACAGGACAACTGCCCGACAAGGAGGGGCAGATGTACCATGTGACCGGCGACAACCTCTACCTGATTCCTACGGCTGAAGTGCCAGTCACCAATATCTACAGGGATGTGATCCTTGATGCAGGAGAGCTTCCCATTAAAAATACTGCATTTACGCCCTGTTTCAGAAGAGAGGCGGGTTCCTATGGAAAAGATGTAAGGGGACTGAATCGTGTGCACCAGTTTGACAAGGTAGAGATTGTACAGATACAACACCCCTCCAATTCTTACAATGCACTGGAGGAGATGGTTTCCCATGTGGAACAGCTGGTGATCAGCCTTGGGCTGCCCTACAGGATTGTACAGCTGTGCGGGGGAGATCTCAGCTTTACCTCGGCCCTTACCTATGATTTCGAAGTATATGCGGCAGCCCAGGATAAATGGCTGGAAGTAAGTTCAGTTTCAAACTTTGAAGCCTACCAGTCCAATCGTCTGAAGATGCGTTTCAGGGAGCCCGGGGAGAAAAAGACACAACTGACACATACCCTCAATGGAAGCGCTCTGGCCCTGCCGAGGATCCTTGCCGCCATCCTCGAAAATAACCAGACACCGGACGGAATTAAGATCCCCGAAGTACTCCACCCATACATGGGGGCAGGAAACGAAATGATCACCTGATCACCTTAATTATATATGAAAGGATCATCAGTCAGGAAAGCCTATCTTTTTGCCATCCTGGCTATGCTATTCTGGTCCACCTCCCCCACCGCCTTTAAGCTGGGTCTCCGGTACCTGGACACCTGGCAACTGCTAACAGGGGCCACACTTAGTTCCACACTGGTACTGGGGATTATGACCTTTCTTCGTGGAAATATTCGTTCACTCCTGACATTTACCCGGAAAGACCTGGTATTCTCAGCTCTGATGGGACTACTAAACCCTGTGACATACTACCTGATACTCTTCAAGGCTTACACCATATTGCCAGCACAGGTGGCCCAACCATTAAATATGGTGTGGCCCATTGTACTGGTTCTGCTCTCCATACCCATGCTTCGTCAGCGCATCGGCTGGCTTAGCATCGGTGCCATGCTTATTAGTTTTTCAGGAGTGGTACTGGTCTCTCTTCAGGGAGGCGCCGGGGCACAGGACCCCCAAAACCGGCTGGGTATATTCCTGGCCCTCTCCAGCTCTGTAGTGTGGGCCTTTTACTTTCTTTTCAATACGCGTGACCACCGGGACCCCGTTACCCGCTTGTTCCTTAATTTCGCTTTTGCATCAGGATATCTGCTGCTGGGTGGCATCCTGAAGGGCCAACCGCTTCCGGACTCGGCCGAAGGTTGGTACGCTTCCCTCTATGTGGGAGTTTTCGAAATGGGTGTTACCTTTGTTTTGTGGTTGATGGCCATGCGGCTTGCACCCTCCAGCGACCGGATCAGCAACCTGGTGTATGTGGCACCTTTTCTGAACCTGTTCCTGGCAAGCCAGATACTTGACGAAAGAATATACATAAGCACACTGTTTGGAATCATTTTGCTGGTTACCGGCATTGTGATCCAGAATATTGCAGGACAAAATGCAAAAAAAACCTGAACGAATCATCCTTGGGATCGATCCCGGAACCACACTGATGGGATACGGGGTTGTAAAATCCGACGGTAAAACACCGGTGTATGTGGCCATGGATGTGGTGGACCTGAGACGTGAGGGTGACCACTACATGAAACTCCGGAAGATTTATGAGGCTACAGCTGCACTCATTGAAAAATATCTTCCCGATGAAGTAGCCATTGAGGCTCCTTTTTACGGCAAGAATGTGCAATCGATGCTAAAATTGGGCAGGGCCCAGGGTGTAGCCATGGCGGCCGTGCTATCAAGAGATGTTCCCGTTTTTGAATACGCTCCCCGAAAAATAAAACTGGCCATCACCGGTGCAGGTGATGCCTCCAAAGAGCAGGTGGCCGGCATGCTTATGCGAATGTTTGATCTGAAAGAGATTCCGAAAAACCTGGATGCCACTGATGGCCTGGCTGCGGCTGTATGCCATTTTTACCAGAATGGGATCAACATAACAAAATCTGGGTCCAAAAGCTGGGAAGAGTTTATCCGGAAGAATCCCGGGCGGATCAAATAGTCTATTCGAAGCAATAGCTACCTGATGGCTGCGGAAATCTTTTCTGCCGTGGCCCTGAACTCCCCATCCGAAAACTTCAGTTTCGGCCTGCTGAATTCAATGTCATGCAGGTTGTTGATGGGTACCAGGTGAATGTGGGCATGTGGAACTTCAAGTCCAAGCACAGCCACTCCCACCCTAAGACACTCCATGGTCTGATCGATGGCAAGTGCCACCTTCTTCGAAAAAACCATCATATCGGCAAGCAGATCATCTTCCAGGTCAAACAGGTAATCGGTTTCTACCTTAGGGATCACCAGGGTATGCCCCTCGGCCAGAGGGTTGATATCAAGGAATGCGTAGTAGCGTTCATCCTCATGGATTCGGTAGGAAGGGATCTCTCCCTCAATGATTTTTGAAAAAATTGTGGTCATGACTGTATGATTACAGGGAAATCTCCATGATTTCGAACGACATCAGTCCCGATGGAACCTTGATGTCGACCACATCACCCACCTTTTTGCCCAGCAATCCTTTGGCAATGGGGGTAGTCACGGATATCTTTCCGTTTTTAATATCAGCCTCACTTTCAGAAACCAGCATATACTCTACCTGCTTGTTGTTCCTGGTATTCTTGATTTTTACCTTATTGAGAATCTGTACCTGAGAAGTGTCGATCTTCGATTCGTCAATAATCCTGGATTTGGCCACCATATCCTCCAGCCTGGAAATTTTCATCTCCAATAAACCCTGCGCTTCTTTGGCCGCATCGTATTCAGCATTTTCAGACAGGTCACCTTTGTCCCTGGCCTCGGCAATTTGTTGCGAAATGGCCGGCCTCTCCACAGAGGTCAACTGTTCCAGCTCCTTTTTCAGGTTGGCCAGGCCCTCTTCGGTTATATAAGACGCTCGTGACATAACTATTTCCTCCTGTAAACAACAAAAACAAAAAGAATTCCGCGTACACCGGAACTCTTCGAATGTAAAATTACAAAAAAATCCTAATAATCAAGACGATTGATGATAGCGGAATAGATAATCGCCGTCCTGGCATCAAATTCTTTCACTATCTCAAAATAGTCAGAGCCCGATTCATGATCCAGGTCAACCAACTCCATAGATTGGGTGATGTGCTCCCCTTCTGCAAATATACTATCCTGGTCCACCTCGTCGTTCCCCTCCATGATCCGGTCATATTCGTCCATGATGTTTGGTGCCCTCAATGACTCCCATCTGGATTCTAATTCCGGTTCAGATCCGACCTCCACTTCTGCAGGGAGATCCTCCTCAAATGCCTGTAAATCTGCAACTTCCTGGTTCTCCTGTCCCATCATCAATACCCGTTCCAGGTTTTCCATAAATCCTGGTCGAGTTTCACCTCCCTCTTCTACTTTACCCTGTCCGCCTGGCTTTTTCTTCTTCCCCAATATACCAATAATCACAGCCACCAGAGTAATTACAATGTACAGTATGTTTCCTATCTCAAAGTCCATCTTTCAGTTGCTACACGCAATAATAACGGTGTTAAAGAGTTAAAAATACAAAAAATAGCCAAATTTCTTACTTTTAAGGCCGAATGACGAAGCGCCTGCACATATTCGTAGTATTCCTTGTACTGATGTTTTCAGTGGTGCTTACTCCCTCCTGTGAAACCAACCGGGGCCAGATTATCCCTTATGTAAAGGTATATGTTCCTCTGCTGTTGTATGCCGACCTGGCTGACATGGGAATCGGCACCACCAAAATTATCCCCGATGAGGGGTACCGGGGAATCGTGCTTTACAGGGAAGCTGACCTGGTATTCTATGCCTATGACCTCACCTGCACAGAATTCCCCGAACACGACAAGGCGGTGGTGGAGGATGAAACCTTTGTGGGTGTGTTTGAGTGCCCCGAATGCGGATCCACCTACGTCCTGGTGAATGGCGCTTATCCCAATTCCGGTCCAGCCGAGTTTCCGCTGGTGGAGTATAAAACCTCCATACAGGGGGATGTGCTGATCATAACCAACTAAGCTCATGATATTCGTTCCGAGCTTAAATTTGCAGCAAGCTGCAAATTGTAGGCTTCGTCACGAACATCATTTCGCCAACAAAAGGCTTCCTGCCAGCGAAATGGTATCCGGTTCAAAGGCCTATAATTTGTAACTACAAATTTCAGCCTTGAACGGATATTATGAGCTTAATACCTGTAGTGTTCTGCTTTGTAGGGCCCTTCTATTTTGATCCCCAGGTATTCGGCCTGCTCCGGAGTAAGGGTGGTCAGTTTCACCCCCAGTTGTTCCAGGTGCAGCCTGGCCACCTCCTCATCGAGGTGCTTGGGAAGCATATAAACATCGATTTCATACTCCTTCTTCCACAGCTCCAGCTGAGCCAGAGTCTGGTTAGAGAATGAGTTACTCATTACAAATGATGGGTGACCGGTGGCACAACCCAGGTTCACCAGACGTCCTTCAGCCAGAAGGAAAATAGCATGGCCATCCTCATATATGTATTTATCTACCTGTGGCTTGATATTGATCCTGTTGATTCCTTTCCAGTTCTCCAGTTGCTCGACCTGGATTTCGTTATCGAAGTGACCGATGTTACAAACAATGGCCTGGTCCTTCATGGCAGACATATGGCCGGCAGTGATCACATCCTTGTTCCCTGTGGTGGTCACAAAAATATTTCCCTGTTTGATGGCTTCTTCCATGGTATTTACTTCAAATCCTTCCATTGCTGCCTGCAGTGCACATATGGGATCAATCTCGGTAACGATCACCCTGGCACCATACGATTTCATAGAGTGTGCACATCCTTTGCCCACATCTCCGTAACCGGCGACCACAACCACCTTGCCTGCCACCATTACATCGGTAGCACGCTTGATTCCGTCAGCCAGCGATTCGCGGCAACCATAGAGGTTGTCAAACTTGGACTTTGTTACCGAATCATTCACATTGATGGCCGGGAAAAGCAATTTACCCTGCTCCATCATCTGGTAGAGACGGTGGACGCCTGTGGTGGTCTCCTCGGAGACACCCCTGATTTCAGGAACGGCCCTGTGCCACCTGCCCGGGTCTTCAGTAAGAATCCCTTTCAGGGTGTCATAAATCACCTGTTCTTCACGGCTCGAAGCAGTTGCCTCCAGCACGGAAGCATCATCCTCGGCTTCATATCCCTTATGGACCAACAGGGTGGCATCTCCTCCGTCATCCACAATCATGTTGGGACCTTTCCCTTCAGGGAAATTCAATGCCTGTGCGGTACACCACCAGTACTCTTCCAGGGTTTCTCCTTTCCATGCAAAAACCGGAATTCCCGATGCAGCTATGGCTGCAGCTGCATGGTCCTGGGTACTAAATATGTTACAGCTGGCCCAGCGTACATCAGCACCCAGTTCTGCCAGTGTCTCAATCAGCACAGCTGTCTGAATGGTCATATGGAGCGAACCCATGACCCTTGCACCCTTCAACGGTTTTTCGCCTGCTTGCTTCCGCCTGATGGACATCAGTCCGGGCATCTCTTTCTCTGCAATCTCAATCTCTTTCCTCCCAAACTCGGCCAGACCGATATCGGCTACCTTATAGGGAAGCGTTTCTTTATATGTCATAGTTTCCATCTTTCTCAATTTAAAGGAGTGCGAAAGTACGCTTTTCTAGAGATATATGCTAACTCCAAACCTAAATCTTACACTGGAAAAACTGAGGGTATGCTCCTGAAGAACAAGGGGTGCAGAAGGATCACCAGAAGGCACTGCAACCGAATCGATGGTCCATGGCTTATAGAAGTTTGCCTCCAGTCCGGTCCACAGTGATAATCCTGGGAAAAAGTAGTAATGAAAAGCAGTCCGGGATTGAACTCCATAAAGGCTCCCATCCTGTTCATATCTCTCCTCTTCATAAATAAAGTTGTCCGGATCGGAACCGTCGTCATACTGATAGTAAAAGTCCCAACTTGGCTTCCCCATCAGGAACCCGGCCCCAACCAGAAGCTCCCACCTCCTGGTAAAATAGCGGTCCAGATTAAAGAAAGCATATTCAGCATAGAGCCTGTGCTCATAAAAATTCACATCATAATGGTAAGAATTTGAGGACAACCCGGCTTGGGAGTAGGCGTACAAGGTGGTGGAAAAGTTCCGCGATACTAGCTGCCCTCCCACAATCACCCGATCAAGGAACCTCCAGGATATGTCAATGATATCAGGCGATGCGGTGCTTCCATAGCCACCCTCCGGAGTAGTCAGGGGTGATGCCAAAAGCGCCTCCCGGGCATCATTATCTACACTTCCACCTCCCATTCCTACACTTACAGAGATTCTGAAATGTTTATGCGGAAATACCTGCCTCATCACAGGCGAATGCGGGAAGGCCTCTTTCATCTGACGAGGATGAACCAGTGAGTCACGATATACCGCACTCCTTTTTACCTCCTGAAAACCCTTGGTAAAGTACTTGTCTTTTTTGGGAATCTGGTAGCCCACCGAACGGTTTGACCGGGTGACACGGTTCCCTCCCTTCTGAACAAGCACCTTGTCAATTTCTTTGAAGGTGATCTTGTGGAGCTTGCCATACCAGTCCGATCCTACCGGAAGAGCTGTGGATGCATAGAGGTAGAGGGTATCGATTCCGGCATGAACGGGCTGTCCCGAAAGATGTTTGCCCTGATAAGTATAAACCACGATCGCCGGCTGTGACCTGATCCACCGGTCGCGGATCTGGTTCCAACTCTCCGGTTCAAATCCCAATTCATCTGCCAGGCCGGCATCGGCACTCCTTTGTTGTCCCGGCAGATCCACTCCGAATCCAAACAGAAGGAGGCACAAGAAGAGAGAGGATTGTTTTAGCTTAATAGTTGCTGGATGGTGACTTTATCCTTTTCAAGCTGTGTTTTCAATGCTTCAAGTCCGCTGAATCTCATCTCATCCCTCACCCGTTTTACGAAATGGATCACTACCTGCTCATCATAAAAATCTCCTGAGACATCGAACAGGTGGGCCTCAATGGTCTTCACAGCCGAAGCGCTGTCTATGGTGGGCCTGAATCCGATATTCAGCATTCCCTTGTATATTTTACCCCTGAGTTCTGTTCGGATGGCATAGACGCCGTTCATGGGTATCAATTTGTATGGGCTCATTGGATGTATATTGGCCGTAGGGAACCCCATCTTCCTTCCAATGTGGTTACCCTCTACAATGGTCCCGCTAAGATAGTAGTGGTAACCCAGCATCTGCCCCGCCCTCTCAAGGTCACCAATTAAAATTGCTTCCCTGATGGTGGTGGAGCTTACTCTTCCATAGGTTGAACTGAACTCTGGCAGTTTTTCAATCAGGAACTTATTCTTCTCAGCGCACTTCCTCAGCCCTTCAGGATCTCCCCTGCGATCTTTCCCGAAAAGATTGTCATACCCCACCAGCAAAACTTCCACACCCAACTTATCGACCAGGTATTTTTGTACAAAATCACAGGCAGTATGCGATGCGATCTCACCAGTGAACGGAACAATGACCAGGTGATCAATTCCGTTGCGCTCCAGTTCCCTGATCTTCTCATCCCGGGTGTGCAACACTTTAAACCCCTGCATCTGCTTGTTCAGCACAATCCTGGGATGGGGCCAAAGAGTCACCACCACCGAATCTCCCCCGTGCACTTCGGCCTGCTTCCTTAAATGATTCAGAATAAACTGGTGTCCGGTATGAACACCATCAAAAATCCCAATGGTGGCCACCGGTCTCTCAAGCTCAAAAGATTCATCAATAAACCATACTTTCATAAAGGGGCTGTGGTTTAAAGTCTCTAATTTAGTATTTTTCGTAATGAAAGCTTGATCCCCTTATTTATCGTAATTTAAACAAGCCATATGAATGATCCCGGTCTTATACGAAACGATCCCTGGCTGGAGCCCTACCGGGCTGCAATAGTACGGCGTATGGAGAAGGCAATCACAAGAGAAGGTGAGCTGACAGGGGAGGCATCTTTGCACTCTTTTGCCAGCGGGCACCTCTGGTTCGGTTTGCACGGAAAGGACCAGGGTTGGGTGATGCGGGAGTGGGCGCCCAATGCCACTGAAATATTCCTGATTGGCACTTTCAACAACTGGCAGGTAAGCGATAAGTATCGGTTTGACAGACTCGATCATGGCAACTGGGAGATTCGACTCAACAAGGGAACTGTTGCTCACGGGGATCGGTATAAGCTATTGGTGCGCTGGGAAGGTGGGGAAGGTGAACGGATCCCTGCATGGTGCAACCGGGTAGTGCAGGACCCGAAAACCCATGTGTTTGATGCACAGGTATGGATTCCTCCAAAGCCCTACAAATGGAAGAATCCACTACCCGATCTTAAGGACTTCCAGCCGCTGATCTATGAGGGCCACATCGGCATGGCCACCGAGGAATACAGGGTAGGGAGCTATACAGAGTTCAGGGAGAAGGTGCTTCCCAGGGTGGTGCGTGGAGGGTATAACACCCTTCAGCTGATGGCCATTCAGGAGCATCCCTATTATGGGTCCTTCGGTTACCATGTATCCAATTTCTTTGCCGCAAGTTCCCGCTTCGGTACCCCCGAAGAATTGAAGGAGCTGATTGATGAGGCTCACGGACACGGAGTGGCGGTAATCATGGATATCGTACACTCACATGCAGTGAAAAACGAGAACGAAGGGCTGGGAAAATTGGACGGTAATCCGGCACAGTTCTTCCATGGCAATTACCGCAGAGAGCATGTCGCATGGGACTCCCTCTGTTTTGATTATGGAAAGAACGAGGTGACCCACTTCCTGCTCTCCAACGTAAACTACTGGCTCTCCGAATACCGGTTCGACGGATTCCGGTTCGACGGGGTAACCAGCATGCTTTACTACGACCATGGACTGGAACGTGATTTTACCAGCTATGACTTCTACTTTGACGGGGGACAGGACGAAGATGCTATTGCTTACCTCTCCCTGGCCAATAAGATGATCCAGGAAATCAGGCCGGGGGCACTCTCCATTGCCGAGGATATGAGCGGGTATCCCGGACTCGCCGTCCCGGTGGATCAGGGCGGTGTGGGATTCAGCTATCGTTTGGCCATGGGTACACCCGATTACTGGATCAAGACCATTAAGGAGAAGCAGGATGAACAGTGGAACGTTTCTGAGATCTTTCATGAACTCACCTCTAAACGGGCGGATGAAAAAACGGTGGGGTATGCCGAATCGCACGATCAGGCCCTGGTGGGAGATAAGACCATCATTTTCCGGCTGATCGACAAGGAGATGTACTGGCACATGGACAAAGGATCTCAGAACCTGGTGGTGGACCGTGGAATTGCTCTCCATAAAATGATCAGGCTGATTACTGCTGCCACAGCCGGGAACGCATACCTCAACTTCATGGGCAATGAGTTCGGTCACCCCGAATGGATTGATTTCCCCAGGGAGGGAAATGACTGGTCCTACCAGTATGCACGCAGGCAATGGAGCCTGGTGGAAAACCAGGAACTACGCTATCACCACCTGGGTGATTTTGATATGGAGATGATCCGGACCATTGGGAAATTCAACATCTACTCCGGCTACTGCATGCATGTGAAAACCGACCAGGCCGACCTGGTCATCGCCTTTGAGAGACACGGATTGTTGTTTGTGTTCAATTTCCATCCCAACAACTCCTACACCGATTACGGCCTGGCCGTGGATGCAGGTAAATACACCACTCTGTTAAGTAGCGATCAGCCTGAATTCGGAGGTTTTGGCAGGTACGATACCGCGGTGGTCCACCGTACACAAGTGGAGCTCTCCTTTGGCCTGAAGCAGAACCTGAAACTTTATCTCCCTTCCCGGACAGCCATTGTGCTCCAGCGTGGAGAGATCCCCAGGGTAAGGTAGTCGAAAGCCAAAAGCTAAAAGTCCAAAGTCTGTAAAGTTAGAGAGCCGGCGCATCTGCGACCGGCTCTTACTTACAACTTTCAGCTTTCGACTTTAGACTTACTTTCGACTTTCGACTATTTTGCGAGTGTAACGAGCAAATTATATCCACCTCACCAGAGGAAAGTCCATCCGGTGCGGAATGTGCTCGTGCTTCGGATAGATCCTGAATCCAATATCAAATACCCCGGTTTCGTCCACCTTTTGTACAAAGGTGTACTCTGCCATGGAGCCATCCACCCGGGTGCACTCAAATTCCTCCGCTCCTCTGAATACCTGGTGCTCGTTGCCGCTGCTTCTCCTGGTGTGCACCATCTCCACACCGATCTCATCGGCCGATAGTCCATCCAGATCCAGCACGACCTTCCCTGTATAGGTATTGCCCACCACAAACTCCTCGCGGGTCACATCTGGAAAATCATACTCCACTACCCTGATGCCTTTCCACTTTTCCAGAATCCTGTGTTTCCACAGAGCCAGCTCCTTGGGTATAAGGTTATCCTTCTCCCTGAGCCTCCTGGAACGTTCAAACAACTTCAGGTAGAACCTGTCGATGTAGTCCCTGAGCATCCTGTTCATGGTAAACTCGGGAGCCACATGAGCGATGGTGTTCTTGACCATCCCCACCCAAGCTTCCGGGACCTCCTCTTTGTTCCGCTTATAAAACTTCTCTGTGATATCATTTTCCAGCAAGGTATAGAGACGTTCCGCATCCAGTTCATCCTGAAGTTCCTGGTTGTCGAAAGAACGTTCGATAGGCAGCATCCAGCCTGCATCTTCGCGGTACCCTTCGGCCCACCAGCCGTCGAGCACACTGAAATGCATGGTTCCGTTCATCACTGCTTTCTCCCCACTGGTGCCCGAAGCTTCCAGCGGACGGGTGGGCGTATTGAGCCAGATATCGACTCCGCTTACCAGTCTCTTGGCCAGCTGAATATCGTAATTCTGCAGGAAAACGATCTTTCCAATGAACTGGGGCTGCTTGGAGATCCCGACGATCATTTTGATCAGATCCTGACCGGGAATGTCCCTGGGATGTGCTTTCCCTGCAAAAACAAACTGAACCGGTTTCTCCGGATTGTTGACTATCCTGGCCAGCCGGTCCAGGTCCCTGAACAACAATTGCGCACGTTTATAGGTGGCAAACCTCCTGGCAAAACCAATGGTCAGTGCCTCGGGATTCAGGGCCGTGGAGATCTCCAGCATCTGGCCTGGATTGTCCATGATTCTGGTGGATGCCACAGCAAGCCGTTCTTTGATATGGTTGATCAAATCCCCGCGCTCTTTTGATTTCAGGTTCCAGATCTCTTTGTTGGGGACCAGCTTGATCCTGTCCCACATTTCCCGGTCCTCCTGCCTCTGGTAACAATCCTCACCAAATGCTTTCTCATAAAGCTTTTTCCAGTCAGCACTCAGCCAGGTGGGAAGGTGGACCCCGTTGGTCACATACCCGATATGCAGCTCATCCGCCATATACCCCGGCCACATTCCGGTAAACATATCCCTCGATACTTCTCCGTGCAGTTTACTCACTCCGTTCACCTCCTGTGACAGTCTTACTGCCAGTACACTCATAGAAAACTTTTCATGCCTCTGATTGGGATGGTACCTGCCCAGGTCCATAAAATGGTTCCAGGTGATCTTCAGCCTTTCCGGATAGTGCGCCACGTAAGTCCGCAACAGGTCCTCTTCGAAAGAATCGTGACCGGCAGGAACCGGAGTATGGGTAGTGAAGAGGCTGGAAGCCCTAACCAGTTCCACCGCTTCCGGGAAGGTCATATTGTCGGACTGGATATATTCCCGCAACCGCTCCAGGCTGGTAAAGGCTGCATGGCCCTCGTTGCAGTGATACAGGTCGTTATCCAGTCCAATGCTCCTCATGGCTCTGATCCCGCCAATGCCCAGCAAGATCTCCTGCTTCAGACGGGTCTCATTGTCTCCGCCATAGAGGTTGTGGGTGATCCCGCGGTCCCCTTCCTGGTTGGCTTCATAATCCGTATCGAGCAGATACAGAGAGATCCTTCCCACCTGTACCTTCCAGATCCTTGCAAAAAGGGTCCGTCCGGGCAGTACGATCTGCACATCTTTCCAATTGCCCTGGTCATCCCTGACCGGTGTCACAGGCAATCTGGAGAAATCCTGTGCATCGCTGAGCGCTACCTGCTCCCCGCCGGCCGAGATCACCTGTCTGAAGTAACCATACCTGTAGAGCAATCCCACTCCTGTCAGGGGAATGTTGTAATCGCTGGCCTCCTTCAGGTAATCCCCTGCCAGCAGACCAAGTCCCCCAGAAAATGTCTTCAGCGAATTGTGGATCCCGTACTCCATGCTGAAATAGGTAATGGAGGGCATCCCCTTTTTCGGTTTCTCCGCCATATAGGCTACAAATGCATCGTGAACCTCCTGAAGTTTTGTAATGAACTTCTGGTCCGTTTCCAGTTTTTTCAGGGTATCATAGGACAAGCGTTCCAGCAGCTCCACGGGATTCTCCTTCACCTCCTCCCACAGGTCAGGATCGATAGAGGCAAACAGGTCGATGGCATCCTGGGTCCACGACCACCATAGGTTCCTGGAAAGCTCTTCCAGGGGTTTCAGCTTCTCCGGAATGTTCTGCTGAACCAGGACACGTCTCCAGAAGGGGTGAATATCCACCAGTGCCTGCTCTGTTTCGGGCAGTCTTTCGATTCGCTCCTTCTCGTAATAAACCAACTCTTTCCCGGAGGCACACTCCAGGGCATGGTCAAACGCCTTCCAGTAATACTTGATCTGACTGTTCCAGAGAGCTATCCGGGAGATGGCATGAGCACCCTCCCTTTCACTATTGCTCAGACCCCCATTATGTTCACAGTAGTTAAAGATCGCTCTGCCGATTCCACTGACCACCTCACTGTCGTTGAAATCGTCCCGTGGGATCACTGTGATTCCGGGCACCTCTTTCTTATACTTATTGTTGACCCACAATCCAAAACCGGTGAGGGAAGTGGTGACCGTAGGCACCCTGAATGCCAGACTCTCCAGGGGAGTATAGCCCCAGGGTTCATAATAGGATGGGAACAGGGTCAGATCCAGTCCGATAAGCACATCATAATAGGCGAGATTAAATACCCCGTCGTTGCCATTCAGGTAAGAGGGCACAAATATTACCTTCACCCGATCCTCACCGGTGTTGTTCAATCCATTGTTCCTGATCCTGTTCAGGATCTGGTCATGCTCGGCATAATGCAGATTATGCGTCAGGTGTTTCTGTGGCATATCGTTGCTGCCATCTTGTTCAAGGGCCTCCAACAAATCTTTGCGTGGACCGTAATGGTTGGCAGGGATCAGCAGAAACGCCACCGCATTGTGGGAACATTTTTTGTCCCTGTTCAACTCTCCAAGTGCATCGATAAAAAGATCGATCCCCTTGTTCCTGAATTCATAACGGCCGCTGGTCGCCATCAAAAGTGTATCGTCGGGCAAAAGGTCACCGGAAAGGGCGGATGCGACTTTCAGCATCTTCTCCCTGGCAAGGCTCCGTCTCTCTTCAAAATCAGATTCGCCGGGGACAAAACTATCCTCGAATCCGTTGGGCAGCACCACATCCACTTCCCGCTCATGAAACTGTCTGCACTCCCCGGCTGTAAGCTCACTCACAGTAGTAAACGTATCTGCATGGTTCGCCGCAAGCTTCTCCAGAGAATGCTTGGCTACCACATTGAGTTCCCTGGCTTTGTGGTCGCCGTTCAGTTGATCCAACTGGGAATAGAGCGCCTGGTTATTGCCGGCAATGGAACGTCCCACGGTAGTGGCATGGGTGGTAAACACTGTTCCCACGGTGGGTAGATGCTTTTCCAGATAGAGCAGGCCAGCCCCCGTCTGCCACTCATGAAACTGTGCCACTATATTTTTCTCTTCCAGGTCATAAAACCTGGAGTAGCTCTCGATGACTTTTCCGGCAGCATATCCGAAAAGTGCCGGTTCAATATAATCCCAATGTCCGCTGATTGAATCCAGCTTGTAGCTCTCCCAGAGCTCCTTGAATATGTCGTCCTTCTTCTGAATAAAGGGAGTGAAATCAAGCACCACAGCAATGGG
>JAGLPR010000007.1 GCA_023137255.1 Bacteroidales bacterium
TGATCCTGCATTCGATGATTCCCCCTATGGAGTCCTGGTTAGCAATGGCCCGGTCAAGGGCCGATTCAATGTCGCTGCTACCACCCACTTCAAGAATGGAGGTCTCCACCATCACGGGTGAAATAATTTTCCTGGCCACTACTCCTGCAGCCACCAGTCCCAGGGTCAAACGACCTGAAAAATGTCCTCCCCCACGGTAGTCCTGGTACCCCCCGTATTTCTGCTGGCCCGTAAAATCGGCGTGTCCCGGCCTGGGTATATCTTTCAACAGGCTGTAATCGCGCGAGCGGATATTGGTATTATCAAACTGCACCATGATTGGTGCTCCGGTGGTCCGGTCATTAAAAACGCCGCTCATGATGCGGGGAACATCCGGCTCCTGCCTGGGTGTAGTCCCTTTGGCACCGCTTTTCCGCCTGGCGAAATCATCTTCAAAGTCGGAGGAGTTCAAAGGAATTCCGGCCGGACAGCCATCAATCACAATGCCCACCGATTCCCCGTGAGATTCCCCGTAAATACTAATCCTGAATAGTTTACCAAATGAGTTCATGACTTGTCAATCACTTTATAGATATCGTTCATCTGTTTAATACTCAATTGTCCCGGAGCTGTCTCCTCCCCCTCCTCCAGGGAAGCAAAGGTAAACACCGCACCCAGGTAGGGGCCTACAATTCTCAGAATCCGGCCCTGCGGCCCCATCCCAAGAATCACCTTCTGTCCGGGAAGGCCATAGAGACCTACCAGGTTCAGAATATCGTCGGAACCGTTAACCCGGGTAGCAATCTTGGCAATATCGCCCCCCCTTTCATAACAACCGATCATCACAGATTCCAGATCCTCCCGTCCAGGTGTTCTTTCAAAATTGTGGTACGACATGATGACCCTCGCTTTGTGGTAAGCTGCAGTTTGTTTTATATCACTCAGAAATGATTCTGGCGATTCCGTCTCCAGGTCCACATAAGCAGCTCCCAGTGCCAGGCCTTCTTTCAACAGGGCCGCTCTTTCATTATCTTTATAGGTACCCGGACGACAGGTGACCACTGTTTGAAGTGACCTGGGAATGGCCGGGAACAGTTTGTCCGGTTTCTCTCGGATCAGATCCAGTCTCAGTTCGAGCATCTCAGCACCCGATCCCACAGCCTTTTCAAGCTGATTCCTATGGGATACGCTAACACAGATCATGAACAATGCTTTTTAACTCGGTCAGAGCAATGGGCCTTATCATAGTCTTACCCAGTCCGTCGAGCAGTACAAAGTGAACAACTTCCCCGCTTTTCTTCTTGTCCTTCCTGATATTCAAAAACAATTCATCCGGATCCAGTTCCATATCCACCGGAAGACCTGCAGAAGCGATTATCTGCTGCAAGCGGTCTACTTCAGCGGAAGGGAGAAGTCCCAGGTTGTTAGAAAGCTGTGCAGCCATAATCATGCCCATACCCACTGCTTCTCCGTGTAGCACCTTTCTGTGACGCTCAATGGCATGACCCATAGTGTGTCCGAAATTCAAAATCCTCCGTAGATCCGACTCTTTCTCATCTTTCTCTACCACATCGACCTTAATGGCTGCTGAGACAGATACCACATGTTCAAGTACCTTCATTTCCTGAGAAAGCAACAGCTTCATATGCTCCTCCAGGTAATCCATAAACTGAACATCCCAGATAGCTCCATATTTAATCACTTCGGCAATCCCGGAAACGTACTCCCTGTTTGATAGTGTGCCCAACAATGAGAGGTCACACCATACGAACGAGGGTTGACAAATATCGCCCACCATGTTCTTATAACCATCCAGGTTCACGCCGTTTTTCCCCCCGATGCTTGCATCCACCTGGCCCAGAAGAGTGGTGCTGATAAAACCAAATGGTACTCCCCTCAGGAAGGTGGAAGCCACGAATCCGGCCACATCAGTGGCCAGCCCTCCTCCTACTCCCACCAGCAGTGTGGAGCGATCGGCTTCAAGCTTCATAAGTTCCCTGTAGATGTTTTCAACGGTTTGGAGTGTCTTATATCGTTCCCCCGAAGGAATAGTGATGGTCCTGAATGATTCGAAAATGTCGTCGTGCTGACAGAGGACATGTTCATCCACCAGCAAAACAGGCTCCTTGTCCAGCGACTTCAGGCCAGCACTAAGGTGTTCACCTACAACAATTTCGGTACCTCCAGCAGGAGTATTCAGGTTCATCCTTTGCATCTGTTCTACTATTCGTTCATGACGCTGGTCTGATGGTTAATCGATTCCTGGTGAATAGACCGGAACAATTTAATAATAAACTCTTCACTAAGCCCCTTTCTGTTACCCAGTTGTAACCTGGTTTTCAACATATCGTCCCATCGCTTAGTCTGCAATATGGTAATGTTATTCTCCTTCTTATGCGAACCTATCTTCTCGGAGACCTGCATCCGCTCCTCCAGGAGGTTGATGATCCGGTCGTCCAGTTTATCGATCTGGTCGCGAAACTCGGCCAGGGTCAGCATCAGTTCCTCCTTTACTTCCGGATCCCTGAGTATCAGTCGGTCGAGGATTTGCTTCAGACCATCAGGAGTTACCTGCTGACTGGCATCACTCAGTGCTTTATCTGGATTGCAGTGTGTCTCAATGATCAGGCCATCGAAGTTCAGGTCCATCGCTTTCTGTGAGATATCGTAAAGGAACTCGCGGTTGCCACAGATGTGACTGGGATCGGTGATGATAAGCATTTCAGGGATCCGCCTGCGGAGTTCAATGGGAACCTGCCACTGGGGAACATTGCGGTAAAGAGTTTTGTCATAGCTGGAAAAGCCCCTGTGTATGGCTGCTATCTGTTTGATGCCCGCATTGTTGATCCGTTCGATGGCCCCGATCCAGAGGTCCACATCCGGATTCACGGGATTCTTTACCATCACCGGTATATTCACCCCGCGCAGACTGTCCGCAATGTCCTGTACAGCAAATGGATTGGCCGAAGTACGGGCCCCTATCCAGAGAATATCGACACCATACTTCAAGGCCTCGTACACATGCTTCACATTGGCTACTTCGGTGGAAACCAACAATCCGGTCTCCTGTTTCACTGTCTGAAGCCATTTGAGTCCTATGGAGCCCACGCCTTCAAAAGCATTGGGCCTGGTCCGGGGTTTCCATATCCCGGCGCGAAAGATCTTAATCCCCATCTTGGCCAGGGGAATGGCTGTATTCAGCACCTGTTCTTCAGTCTCCGCACTACACGGTCCGGCCACAATCACAGGTTTCGTAAAAATCTCTCCGTCAATGGATATCGGTTCCAGGTCTACTTCTACTACCATAACGCAAATTTACTCAATTACTGATTTTCCTTTTCTATATTCTCCAAGTATCCCAAGGGAAGGAGTGAACGGGCCGATGGCCTCCAGGGATCTCTTGTACATATCATAATCATTGATCTCCACATCTACGAAAAACATATATTCCCAATCCTTTCCCGGAATGGGCATCGACTGGATCTTGGCCAGGTTTATTTCATAGTAAGAGAGAATGGAGAGGATCTTGGAGAGAGATCCGAATTTGTGTGCCACCGTAAAAAAGATAGACGCTTTACTGACCTCCTCCGGTGGAATGACAATCCCGTTCTCTGCCAGGATCAGGAACCTTGTATAGTTCTTCTTGTTGGTTTCAATGCTCTCAGCAATGATCTCCAGTCCATACTTCTCAGCAGCCATCCTGCTGGAGATGGCCCCAGTGTCCCTGGCTCCCTTCTCAGCAACATCAGCGGCACTCATCGCTGTGTCGATGCTTTCGATCAGCCTGATATCTGAATGTTTATCAAAGAAGTTCTGGCACTGAAGAATAGCCATGGGATGAGAATAGACCTCCTTCAGTTCTGTAATCTTTACTCCCGGCAAAGCCACCAGGTTCTGTTTGATCCGTAAATAGATCTCTCCGTTCACATGCATGCTGGAGTTGATGATCAGGTTGTAGTTGGGAATGATGCTCCCTGCCAGTGAGTTTTCGATGGCCATGATACCATAATCACATTGCCGGTCCTTAAGGGTAATCACCATGTCCCTGAAGGTATTCCGTGGAAGAATCTCAATCTCCTCATTTTCAAAGTAATGATGGGCAGCTATTTCGTGAAATGCGCCATATCCTCCCTGTATTGCTATCTTTTTCGTCATCCTTATAAAACAAAAAACCCGACCTAATAGCCGGGTACCGAATACATAAAGTAAGCCCGACCAGCTATCTGCAGGTAAAAAAATAAAAATAATATGCTGAGCTACTGAATGCCATGTTTACTATAATCGGGTGTAAACGTAAACAATTATTACTAAAATAGCAAGTCACCTAACAATTTGTAAGGAGAGATAGGGTCAAATACAAACTTTTATTAATATTGTCCATATGAAGAAAAAGGAGCGTTTTGAAAAAGTGATTGAGTATTTTTCAAAAGCTATGCCGGTGGCTGAAACCGAACTTGAGTATGCCGATCCGTATGAACTAATTGTAGCGGTAATTCTCTCCGCACAGTGTACCGACAAGCGGGTCAATATGATCACACCGCCCTTTTTCCGCCAGTTTCCCGATGCCGGGTCCCTGGCAGCAGCTGAACAAAACCAGGTATTTGAGCTGATAAAAAGCTGCTCCTATCCCAACAACAAGGCCAAACACCTGCTTGAAATGGCCCGGATGCTGAAACAGGAATTCAAAGGCGTGGTCCCCGATACCATGGAAGATCTTCAGAAACTGCCTGGGGTGGGACGAAAAACTGCCAATGTGATTCTTTCGGTGGCGTTCCGGAAGCCTGCCATGGCTGTGGATACCCATGTCTTCAGGGTGGCAGCACGAATTGGTTTAACCATCGGGGCCCGAAACCCCTACGAGACTGAAATGCAGTTGATCAGACACATCCCTGAGGAGAAGATTCCACTGGCACACCACTGGCTGATTCTTCATGGACGCTATGTCTGCACCGCCAGGAATCCCAAATGTGACCAGTGTGAGATCGCCCCTCTCTGCAGTTTTGTTAATAAGAAGAAGAAACCCTGACCGGACATTTACGTACATTTACACAAACCTTAAACACCAGTAATGCGCACTATTATTGCAAATCTCTTACTTTTTATCCTGCTTGTAACAGGCAGCTCTTCTGCTTTTACATAGGGGCCTGAATCCCTTGTAAATAGGGAGACTCAAGTGGTTAAACAAGCTTTTTTGTGTTTAAAAAAAAAGTGTTATTTTTACTCAGTAAGAAAGCTTCTTATAAAGAAAACAACCCTGTCAGTCTTGCGAAATTTTGCCTAGTGATCCATTTAACCCAGTGAATAAACCACAACCTATGAACCGAAACTTATTATTACCGGGTAGATTCTTCCTTCTTCTTTTCGTCATGCTCGGTTTCATTCTTACCGGATGCAACAGAGGACCAAAGAGCGAAGGTGACGGCTCCGGGGAATTTGAAGCCTCAGGGACCATAGACGCAGAAACACAGGAACAGCTGAATACTGCAAAGAGGATTTTTTACTCCCTTCCCTCGCCTCTTGAAACCGCTATGTTAATAAAGAATGCCGGGGCAGAGTACAACGAGGACCTGATGAACCCGACGGCAAATACCTCAAGGTATATTACGGCGAAAAGCAAAGCCCTGAACCTTGGGATTTACTCCACCGATCTGAGCTATGCCAGCCTGTTTGATCAGAACCAGGCAACCCTGAACTACATAGAAGCAGCGAAAAAGATGGCCGACGGACTGAATATCCTGAATGCCATTGATGAAGAGACTATAACCAGGCTTGAGGAGCAGATCAATAACCGTGATGCCATCATCGATATCATTTCAGAGACTTTGATGAATTCCAGTTCATTCCTCAAAGAGAACGACCTGGAAGGAACCGCATCTGTGATCCTTGTGGGAGGATGGATAGAAGGTCTCTACATCGCCACTAACCTGGTAGATGAGAACGATCTGGAAGGCAGTAAACTGGTAGAAAGGATTGTGGATCAGAAGCTTTCACTCGATATCATGGTCAGCCTGCTTGAATCATCACCTGAAGATCCGGATGCACAGGCTGTTCTGGCTGATGTGAAAACCCTGAAGACCATCTTCGATAAGATCACCATTGATCAGGGAGAGGTTACTGCAGTTGAAGATCCGGAAACCAATGTAACGACACTCAAGTCAGAATCCTCCATTGAAATCACTCCTGAGGTATTCATTGAACTGAAAACTAAAGTAATAGAAATAAGAAGTAGCTATATATCTTAATACACTATACCATGACTAAGAAAGGCATACTCTTTTTATCCCTGGTTGCTTGCATGCTCACTCTGCCAGTGGCATTGAATGCTCAATGCAAACAATTCGCCAAAAACACCTGTAAAGCAGGGCTGGAACCTTATCAGCATGATGGTAACTATCATGCAGCATTGCTGATTGAGGGAGAGGAAGCAGAGCTCTACAAGACCTTCTATTCAGAAAGAGACTACCGGATTGGGGTATGTGGTGCAAATAACCTGTCCAGTATTGAGTTCAAGGTGGTTGATACCAGGAATGGCAAAGTGCTGTATGACAACAGCCTGCATGACTTTGACTGGAAATGGGATTTCAATCTTGAGTCGAGCCAGCAACTAAAAATTGTTATAAAAGTGCCGGTACCGGATGGCAATGTGGATGAGCCGGAAGAGGGCTGTGTGGCCATCATGTTCGGATCGCAAGACGATTAAATTACCGGTATTATTAAGATCGATGATATTTTATCTAAAAAGGGCTGACCGCTTTCGCCGGCAGTCCTTTTTTATTTATATTCGCCTTCACACAAAATATTGCTCGCGCCAGCGAACACCCTAACAAACTTTCTTACTAATTAACATACTAACCTGCTAACTTTCCTATGGACCCCTCACAAAACGATTACCACATCAGTTTCTTCAAGCCCACTACCGACAGCGCACGACGAAACAGAAACATGGTCGTGCAGCTCATATTGATATGGGTTGTGGCTATATTTGGATTTCAGATCACTCTGAAAATAATTGAAAAACCAGTACCTGAACCGGCTTATACACTTTTCGAATCAAGCTGGGAAGGCATTGAATCAGGAAATCCCACCCTTACCGATCTGCAGGGAGCCGGACAGGCTGCCCTGTCGGTGCTTGGAAAGATTGCCATTGACCCCGGGCACAGGGAACTCCTTGATAATGCTGTCAGTTGGATGGCCTACCAGATCTCTGAACAAAAAGATGAACTGAAATCAGCCGTAGCAGCATTTGAAGAAATTGCTGCTTCCTCAACTGTAATTACAGATGAAACATATGTGGCTGAGAAAAATGAATTGATACCCGTTCTTGCCGGACTATTTGATTTGAACCCACTGGATGTAAGGGCGAAAATTGCACCTCTCGAGGTTAAATCCTCACTGATGGAATCTTTTGACGATTCGAGCAGGGATCAAATGGTGGAAACCATGGGACTCTACCTGATACACAACAGGTCGGTCCTCACCGATGCCAAATTCCTTGGCTTCCCGTTCCACTATTTCTATACCGCAGTATTCCTGTTGATACTCTTTGTCGGACTCTGCTGGCTCTATTGTGTCAGGACAGACATGTTCCACAAAAAGTATGGTATAGAAGATTAATCACTCCTGCAAAAGTTCAAAAGAATTCAAATCATGAAAAAGATATTACTTCCCATTGTATTGATATCACTTCCCACCCTGCTGAATGCAGCTACTGCTGCCACCCAGCTTGAGGGGGGATTCAAAGTAGGACCCGCCATTATCCTGATTACCATACTGATTCTTTTCGTTATGGTTGGCGTGGTTTTCAGAGCAAAGGACACCACCGATTTTTATGCAGCCGGAAGGGGGATCTCCAAGGTCGGTTCCGGAATGGCTATTGCTTCCAACTGGATGAGTGCTGCATCCTTTCTTGGTATGGCAGCATTGATGTACGGATCGGGGTATCATGGACTGGCCTACGTGGTAGGCTGGACCGGCGGATATGTGTTGTTGCTGATTCTGATGGCCGGACAGATCAGAAAGTATGGGAAATATACCGCTGCCGACTTCATTGGCGACCGGTATTATTCAAAGACCCTAAGGGCCGTAGGTGCCATCATTGCTATTCTTATCTCCATTGCATACGCTGTAGGTCAGTTTGGGGGGATCGGACTGATGTTCAAATGGGTGATGGGGATCGACTATACCATGGCAGTTATCATTGGTGGAGCAGTGGTATTAACCTATACCATGATCTCAGGAATGCTGGGTGTGACCAAAAACATGCAGATCCAGTATGTGATTATTATCATCTCCTTCCTGATCCCACTGTTTATTCTTACCGCCAAATTCGACTATTTCTGGCTTCTGCCGCAGATAGGGTATGGTTCGGTGGTCTCGGATGCAATCTCCGGATTGCCCGTCAACGAAACAAAAGCACTGATCAATTCCCTGGGGCACGATTACGCCATTGTACCGGCTCCTGAATATGCCATGCCCTGGGATCCGGCCACAGGAAAATCATTCTTCCAGTGGATCGCCATCGCATTCTCGCTGATGATCGGAACAGCTGGTCTCCCACATGTGATCCAGCGCTTCTATGTGGTTCCCAAGGCCAGGGATGCCAGGTGGTCCGTAGTATGGGGTCTATTCTTCATCTCAATCCTTTACTGGAGCGCACCGGCATATGCTGCATTCGGGAAGATCCTCTCGGCTCATCCGGAGGTGGGAACACTTGCCAAAGATGCCATTGTGGTCTATACAGCACAACTGGGGAACATCCATCCCCTGATAGTTGGATTCCTTGCTGCGGGTGGGGTGTCGGCTGCTTTTTCGACAGTATCGGGATTGCTGGTGGCAGGATCCTCTGCATTTGCACACGATCTCTATGTGAAAGTAATTAATCCAAATGCCACTCCACAACGTCAGTTGCTTTATGCACGATTGGCAACCATACTTATGGCCATCATTGTTACCCTGCTCGCACTGAAAAACTTCGCACTGATTGGTCAGCTGGTTGCCGTAGCATTCTCCCTGGCCGGATGCACCATTTTCCCACTCTTCCTGCTTGGAATATGGTGGAGCGGTTCAAACAAGGCCGGGGCCATTGCAGGCCTTATTACAGGCGGTACTGTCGCGGTGATAGCCATTACTTACTTTATTGCAGGTAAGTCTGGTGTTACCCTGCCGGCGCATGATTTCATCTCTTACTGGCTCGAGGCCTGGTATTTTGCATGGATCGGAGCGCCGCTGGCCATCCTGGTTCACATCATTGTGTCCAGACTGACCAAGGAGACTCCCCTGGAAATCAGGAAGTTCCTGATCGAACAGGTACACAGTTAAAACTCTCTGGATTTGGCAGGAAAGCGTTCCATAGGCAGGCTTATCGGGATCATGTTGATTGTGGTTGTGGCCGGAGTCCTGGTAGCCAGGAGCTATTACGGGAACCTGAACCGTTCTGTGGACCCCAGAATACGGCAGGCCAGGGAGCTGTATGAGCAGTATGACAGTTATGCCCGGCTGGGTGATTATCACCGGATATTCTCCCTGCTCGATTCCATTGCAACCATCTACAAAAGTACGGCCCATTACACCGAAGCATTTGAATTGGGCGTGCTCCATAACAACAGGGCGGCTGCCTTGCTTACCATTACCCTTTACAGGGATAGCATTCCCCAGTCGGCAAATCCGTACTACGAGTTAGAGACAGACTCTGTGGTTGCCCTGGCAGAGAAACAGATCAGGAAAGCCATTGCCCTGTATGACCGGTGGGATGAGGTATTTTCAGGCAAGTCAGATGAGGAGATCAGGGTGATGATTGAATCTGTGTTTAGGCAGGGACTGGAGCAAACGGAGCCGGCCCTGGCCGACAAGTACCTGAAGAGAAGGGTCAGTGAGATCTCGGAGGCTGTGGTAGAGAACCAGAGAAGACTTTCGGTCTGCTATACCAACCTGGGACTGGTATACCGGACCCGTGGAGAATACCCGGAAGCGGTTGCCCACTACGAAAAGGCGATGACACTGTGGGACCGCAACCTGGATGCCGAAAATAACCTGAATAAACTGTTGAACCGACCGATTAAGAAACGGAACTTTATACAAAGGATGTTTCCGCCCAGCAAGGATGCATCGACCAATAAATAAATCAATACAGTATGAAAAGATATCTGATTATTGCGCTGGTAATGGTTTCCACAGCGGCTGTCACTGCGCAGGAAAAAGAGGAATCAGAATTCGGGATCAAGCTTTCAGGTTTTATAAAGTCCGATTTTTTCTGGGACTCCAGACAGACCATAAGTGCCAGGGAGGGACATTTCATGCTCTGGCCCGATCCTGTGGAACTTGACAACAACGGCAATGACCTGAACGGGAAATCCAGTTTCAACTTCCTCTCGATCCAGTCGAGGTTCACCATCGGTCTGAAAGGGCCGGATGCCTTTGGTGCAAAAACCTCCGGATTGCTTGAAGGAGATTTCTTTGCCCAGGCCAGCGACAACATCAACCTGTTCAGGTTGAGACACGCCTTTGTGAAACTGAACTGGGAACACCTGGAGATCATGGCCGGACAGTTCTGGAACCCGCTGTTTGTAACCAGTTGCTTTCCCGGAACTGTCTCTTTCAATACCGGAACCCCTCTGCAATCATTCGCCAGGAATCCACAACTACGTTTTACTTACAAAACCGGAGGATTGAGCATTATCGCAGCAGCTCTGTCCCAGCGCGATTACGCCACCGTGGGCGAGTCAGGCGGAAACACCAGCTACCTGAGGAATTCAGCCATTCCCGACATGCACCTGCAGCTCCATTTCGGCACCGCC
>JAGLPR010000070.1 GCA_023137255.1 Bacteroidales bacterium
TCAGGGAACAGGCTGCTGTCCTCCTTAAATTCAGGGTGCTCCTCATTCTCTCTCCACACATCCGGACCTATGGTGACATACTGGTCTCCAATCTCCTTCACCACAGAAAGTGTCTTGGTGGAGATCACCGTATGGATGCCCCCCACTTTATTACATACTTCCCAACTAACCTCGAATAAATAATCAGGTTTCTTCATTCTTCAATATGTATCAGATTGTTAACTCTTTTTGGTTGTAGAACTCTTCTTTTTGGCGGTTGCCGGGCCCTTCTTTGCAGCTGCCGGGCTTTTTTCGGCAACTTTCTTAGCAGTCGCCTTTTTTGGAGCTGCCTCCTGCCTGACGGCCAGACGCTTCTCCAGTTTCTCCACTTGTTCCTCCTTCTCCTTGATGATCTTACTCAGGCGGACCACCTGGTCATCCACATCGGAGCGGACTGCAGCATTAACCCGGATCTCAAAATCGCTTAGCACATTCATATAGTTAATGAACGCATCATACGGGGTATCGTATGGATTGAAATAGGAATGAACCTCTCCATCGGAGAAAAATTTCGTGGACATGTAGTAAAAATGGTCACTCACCTGCAGATAGGCATAATCCTGCTGAAGGGCATTGTCGCCCGATGCATAGACCTTCTCACCCAGTGAGTAGAGTTTCTCAAATGCTTCATTCTGCAGTTCATTCCCAAGCCAGGCGGTCAGGTCGCGCTCTTCATCGGCCCACGATATGGCATTGGGCACGTTGACAGCCGACACCACCTGCAGTTTGCGGGCCACTTCCGAAGGAGTGCTGAAGGTAAAGGGAGACTGCTTGATTACTGTTTCGGGAAGTGCCTTCAGGAAATCAAAGATCCCTGTCTCTTTCCACTGGTGTTCCCCGAAAGTCTCATAGTCCATAAACAGGTTGATCACCTCTTCGTTGTCGGGGACCTGGTTCAGCCATTCCACATACTTCTCCGCTGTAAGCGGGTATTCGGGCCATCCCTTGTTTGAGAACCTGAAAGCAATGTCGTCGCTCAGCTTGAAATTCTTCAGCAGCAACTTCAGTTTAGGATTGATGGCATTGCAATAAAGGTAGTTCGGGCTCTTCCACCCCAGCACGTGTTTGGCTCCCTCGGTCAGCATCGCTTTGTACCCCATAGCTGCCACCATGGCGCCAATCTCGTCTGAATAGATAAGCTCTGTATTGCGGAACACCTTTGGAACCTGTCCGAAGTGCTCGCTGATCAGTTCACTATGCGCCTTCACCTGTCTCTGGAACTCCTCTTTCCCTTTCAGCGAACTGAGCGAATGGGCATAGGTCTCCGCAAGGAACTCCACCTGGCCCGTATCGGCCAGTTTTTTAAAACTTTCCAGCACCTCGGGAGCGTAGAGCCGGAACTGGTCCATGGCGATCCCTGAAATGGAATAGGCTATCTTGAATTTCCCCTTATGCTTCTGAATCAGGTCCAGCATCAGTGCATTAGCAGGAAGGTAACATTTCTGTGCCACCTTATTCAGGATCGATTCATTGGAGTAATCATCATAGTAGTAATGATCGTTCCCGATATCAAAGAAGCGATACCTTCTGAACCGGAATGGCTGGTGGACCTGGAAATAGAAACAGATGGTTCTCATATGTAAGGCAGTTATTTACTTAACAAATTCTTTATAAATGGTGTGTACCTTCTTCCCCGAATTCTCCCATTTCATGTTGTTAACCTCCTCCACTCCGTGCTTCCTGAACATCTCCGACAGGGAGGGGTAGTTGAGAAGTCCGTAAATGGCATCGGCTAATGCATCCACATCCCAGAAATCGACCTTAAATGCATACTTAAGAATCTCGGCCACTCCCGACTGATGAGAGATGATGGAAGGCACATTGGATTGCATCGCTTCAAGGGGCGATATTCCGAAAGGTTCAGAAACAGACGGCATCACATAAACATCACTAATGGAGAACATTTTGAACACATCGTCTCCTTTCAGAAAACCGGTATAGTGGAACCTGTCAGAAATTCCCAGTGCGGAGGTCCAGTGGATCATCTTCTCCAGCAACTCCCCGCTTCCGGCCATCACGAACCGCACGTTGTCCATTTTCTGGAGCACTTTATGGGCCGCCTGCACAAAGTATTCAGGTCCCTTCTGGAGGGTGACCCTGCCCAGGAAGGTAACCACCTTATCGTTGATTCCGCGCTTCAACTGCAGTTTTTCATGATCCGGGAGCGGATCGACCGCGTTGTAAACCGTCACCACTTTATCGGGATGTATTCCGTATTTGTCGATCACCGTGTTGCGTGTCAGGTTGCTGACCGCAATGATCTTATCGGCCAGATGCATCCCCATCTTCTCGATCTCGAAAACAGTAGGATTCACCTTGCCCCCGCTTCGGTCAAAATCGGTGGCATGCACATGAATCACCAGAGGATTCCCCGAAGCCCTCTTCGCAGCAATTCCCGCCGGGTAGGTGAGCCAGTCGTGGGCATGGATGATATCAAAATCCTGCTTCAGCGCTATTTCACCAGCCACCACCGCATAATTGGCTATCTCTTCATAGAGGTTCTTGCCATACTTCCCAGTGAAATTCAGTTTCCCCCCCATGGTGGTTTCAACAAACCGCTGTCCCTGATTCTCAGCAAGATTGACCAGCTCATCATACTCCTCCGGAGAGGTGTAGGGAACCAGGTTTGAATTGATCTCTATGTAAGAAAGATCCTTCAGAAACTGATGCTCCCTCGCTTCCCTGATGTCGAGAGTAACATCCCCTGCACCAAGCAAACGTATCCTGCTCTGGTCCTCATCCCCGTAAGCCTTGGGGACCACAAAATTTATATCCAGATCCGGAATAGAAGACATGCCACGTGTAAGCCCGTAACACGCAGTACCCAATCCCCCGGAAATATGTGGCGGGAACTCCCACCCAAACATCAATACCCTCATAGACTGAGAAAAGAAAAATTATTTAAAACCTTCTATCATTTCATTGACTCTTAACAAAGCAGCTACTCCTATGGCCTGTGAAATGGCACCCCTGGCCACATGGGGCGGGTTCCCGTCATACACCTCGGAGATAGTGCCTATCCCCCGGTCTGCCACATCCTCTTCAAATCCTTCAAAAATTCTCTTCAACTGGTTCTGACCAGACATTTTATGTACATCAAGGACCCCCTTTGCAAAGTGCTCAAGCAACCAGGGCCAGGCGCTCCCCTGGTGATAGGCCTGGCTGCGTTTCACCTGGTTACCCTCGTATAAGCCCTTATACGCCTCATTCTTGGGTGAAAGGGTTCTTAATCCCCTGGGAGTTAACAACTCACTTTCCACCACATCGAGAATAGATTTCTTCATCTCCGGACTCAGCGGAGAATGATCCATGGAGACAGCCACCACCTGGTTGGGTCTGACGGAGAGGTCTCTGTAGGTCCCGTTCACATAATCGGCCAGGTAGCCCTTCTCTTCGCTCCAGAACTGCTCAATAAAAGAAGCCTGGATTAGTTCTGGCAGGCGCTCCCAGGCCTTGTAAAAAGTCGTGTCACGCCCCTTAGACCATTGCACTGCCTGGCAAACAGCATTGTACCAGAGCGCATTCACCTCCACAGCCGAACCCGGCCTGGGAGTTACCGGTTGACCATCCACTTCGGCAGCCATCCAGGTAAGGGCCTTGCCTTCTATGGCTGCATGGACCAGTCCGTTCTCCAGCATTCTGATGAAACCTGTGCTACCCTCCCGGTAGGTCACAAGAACAGACTGAATGGCTTTGCCATATTTTTTCCAGACATCAAACCCGGGATCATAGCTACTGTACTGCTGCAGAGCCCATATAAACCATAATGGGGCATCCGATGCATTGAATGTCGGTTCCCCTTTAATCAATGTATTTGGGAAAAGCCCATGCTTCATACGGGCCACCATAGAGTCGATCACTTTCAATGCCAGGGACAGATCCCCTGTAGACATAGTTAGTCCGGGCAATGCCATAAACGTATCCCTGCCCCAGGCACAGAACCACGGGAACCCGGCTTTGATTTCTGTGGAATCCTTTTTATGAACGATAAACTGCTGGGCTGCGTTCAGCAGACAGTTCTTTAAACTGTCCTTGGGTATCCGCTGATTCAGTTCTGACGAAAATTTCCTCTTCAGACCCCCGGGTACCACTTCTCTGGTTGAGGCAGAGAAGACAATGGATTCTCCCTTCTTAATGGGCATTTCAAAATAGCCCGGCACATAGAGGTCCTCCTTATACTCATAGCCCCGCTTCTGCTCCTCCATATACTCAATATTGAAATACCAGTCAGGTACCGGCACAAACTCAGCCGGCTTGGAACACTGCATGTAAAGTCCGGGATAGCCTTCATACAACCGCGACATGATCCCGTTGCTTACCTCTGTATATTTTGTATTGACATAGAGGTTGGATTTGCTTAAAGCGTGAAAATTGCGAAAAGCAAGGAAAGGCCTGAGCCGCAACAGGGTATCAGAATGGGCATCGAGCAGCGTGTATTTGACCAGTACCTGTTCCGCTTTGGATGCCAGGAGAATCTCCCTTGAAAGGATCACTCCACCTACCCGGTAAACCAGGTACGAGGCTTTGGTGGTGTCAAACTCCCTTACATACTTATGCCCCCTGGGAATATAATGATCCCCTTCATATTTGTGGATCCCCAGGTTAAATTCCTTTTCGTGCTGAACCACCGTAGCATCCAGGGTGGACAACAACACGTGGTGTTCCCCGTCCATCTCTTCCAGGGGACACACAAGTAATCCATGGTACTTCCGGGTATTGCACCCAATGATGGTAGTCGATGCGTAAGAACCTGCCCGGTTTGATCTGATCATTTCCCTGGAGAGGGAATACTCCAGGTTGACCAGTTCGGATTTGTCAAACTTCAGGTAACTCATTTACAAGGTTAATTTAACTGTAAAGTACAAAAATTCAGGGCGCAACAATATATTATTCTTCTCTTTTCAAACGTTTCCACAACATGTACATAATCTCTCACATACAAGCCCGGAGAATTACATTTCTGCTTAACAAAAAAAGGGTTTAGAAGATTACTGATGCGATACAAATTTAGAAACTAATTATTACATAATTCATTCTTACTATTTTTACATCAAAATTATTTCTGATGAAGTTAGCAAATTGCAGCCTGATCATTTTCTTTCTCCTCTTTTTCACTCTGGGTTGCACCCGGAAAGGATCGCCTGATGCAAAGGCTGATACGTCGGGGATGCGCACTGAAATCAAGGGAGTTCTAATTGAAGGCGAAGGTGAGAGAGTCCTGCTGGAGGAGATGGGTGCCAGAGAGTATATCCCGGTGGACACGGTTGTCTGTGATGCATCAGGTTCATTCAGTATGAAGTTCTTTCCTGATCTGGTGGCATTCTATGTACTTCGGTACGGTCAGTCAGAGTACATTACCCTTTTGATTGAACCTGGCGAAATCCTGGAATTTACAGGCGACTTCACTGATCCTGATTCCTTTGCTGTAAAAGGATCGCCGGGATCGGAGTTGCTCCAGGTGCTGGCTTCTGAACATAAACAAACCCTGGATGCACTGGGAGAGATCAGCCGGCTTAACATGGAGCACCTCTCCTCTCCTGACTATACAACACTGAAACAGCAATTCGACAGACAATTTGATTCCATTACCTCCGGCTACCAACAATACTCCCTCCGCTTTATCTATGAGAATCCTGGCTCCCCGGCCATTTTGATAGCACTCTATAACCTTTACGGACAGGGCTTTCCTGTCTTTCATCCTCAAACGGATCTTCCGGTATACCAGTTTGTGGATTCAGTTCTTATGGCCAGACACAGCAACCTGGAGGCGGTCCGGCTGCTGCATGCCCAGGTTAGCGAAGCCGAACGGATCCTGAACAGTGAACATACTGTTCGGGGAATTCAAAAGGGCGAGATCGCTCCCGATTTTGTATCTTCACGCCCTGACGGAAGTGAGCTGTCACTATCGGACCTGAAAGGAAACTGGGTGTTACTTGGATTCTGGGCGGGATGGAGCGGCCTGAGCAGGGAGGAGAATGCCACCCTCAAAAAGGCGGTGAAACGTTTCGGAGAAAAGAATTTCAGGATTCTACAGGTCTCGCTGGACGATGACAGGAATACCTGGACAGGAGCTATCACTGAAGATGATCTGAACTGGGAACATGTAAGTGACCTGATGCGTTGGGATACTCCTGTGGTCGATATCTACCAGGTGGAGAAGATTCCGTACAATGTGATCATCGATCCCGATGGCAGGGTAATGGGCACAGATATATATGGAGAGAAATTAATAAGCACACTTGACAATTTATTGAACAATTAAAATGAAAAAAGACCTATTGTATGTGATCGGACTGATTATGCTGATCGCAGGATTCGGATGCAGCAGCTCCAAATCAGAGATCACAGGAGTTATCATGGGGGGAGAGGGCCAGAGCCTGAAACTGGAAAGGCTAGATGTGAATCAGACCTCGGTAATAGATTCTGTTCAAGTCGGCAAAGACGGTTCGTTTTCTATACAGATCGGCTTAGAAGAACCTGAACTATACATTCTGAAGAACAGTGAAGGAGAGATAGTCAACCTGCTTGTTTCGCCGGGAGAGAATATCTCCATCGAGACCCGTCATAACTCTTTTGGCACCGGTTACCGTGTGGAGGGCTCAGAAGAGTCGGAGGGGATCAGGACCCTGGTAGAGCATCTCCACCGGACCCGAAGCGAACTCGATTCACTTCAAACAGTGGCGGGCGAGATTGAGGATCCTGAAAGTCCCCAACTGGATTTAATCCGCAATGCGTACGCTCAATCCATTATCAAGCAGAAGAGGTTCACTATTAAATACATTGTGGAACACATGGGTTCTCTCTCAAGTGTTTACGCCCTCTATCAAAAATATGACGGGGAGAACCTGATTCTTGGAAGAGAACAGGATTTGCAGTATTTCAAAACGGTGGCCGATTCACTGGAAATCACTCACCCCAACTCTTCACTGACTCTCTCTCTCAGGACCGATATTGACCA
>JAGLPR010000071.1 GCA_023137255.1 Bacteroidales bacterium
GAGTCCGGTTTGCTTGATCTTTCAATCCCCGATCGTGACGGTACAGAGATCGCACTCTCCGCACTCACCGGAAAAGTGGTTCTTGTAAGTTTCTGGGCCTCCCAACACAATGCCAGCATCGAAATGATGCTACAGTTGAAGTCCACTTATAATAAGTACCATTCCAGCGGTTTTGAAGTGTACGCCATTTCGCTCGACAACAACAAAATCAACTGGATGAGTGCCATTGATTTCAATGAGTTTAACTGGATCAATGTATCGGAACTTTCGTTTCCCAATTCAACTGCAGCCCTGCTATACAACGTTACCTCCCTGCCCACCACCTTCCTCATCAACCGGGAGGGGGACATTGTTGCCAAAAACCTTCAGGGCAGACAGCTGAATACCTGGCTCGACAACCTTATTTAAACCATAAATGGCTGAGCGAAACCTCATATACTTTGCTTCGGATCTTCACCTGGGTATGCACCCCCGGGAGGAGAGTCTCCGGCGCGAGAAGCTGTTTGTGCAATGGCTGGAGGAGATCCGGGACGATGCCGCCGAATTGTGGCTGCTGGGGGATGTGTTCGACTACTGGTTCGAATATAAAAAAGTGGTTCCCCGCGGATTCACCCGGTTCCTGGGAGCACTGGCTACACTTAGTGATACAGGCGTGGATATTCACCTGATCCCCGGCAACCACGACATTTGGGTGTTCGACTATCTGCCAGCCGAGATTGGCCTGCAGGTGCACCGCAAAAGTATTGCCAGAAGTTGGAACAAGCACCAGTTCCTGCTGGGTCACGGCGATGGACTCTACCGGGGCGACAGGATGTACAGGCTCCTCCAGGCGATCTTCAAAAACCGGACAATTCAGTGGTTCTATGCCCGCATCCATCCCAATGGATCCATGGCTTTCGCCCACTGGTGGTCCAAAAAGAGCCGTAAGAAACACGGGACCATCGGTTCCTTTACCGAGGCTGACCGGGAACACCAGGTGCAGTTTGCCAGGAAGGAACTGAAGAAGAACCCCTCCATCGAATATTTCATATTCGGACACCGCCACCTCCCCTTCGACATCCGCATAGCCGACAACAGCCGGGTCATCTGCCTGGGCGACTGGATAGGCAACTTTACCTATGGCGTCTTTGACGGGAAGGAATTCCAATTAAAGAAATTCCTTCCCGCCCAGGGTGAGATCATTGAGGAATAAGTCCTAATATCTCGTTGGAATAAAGACTCCAACCAGGTTTGTCATCGCCATGAATGCGCTTCCGGTTGTATAGCCTGAAAAACCTCTTCCAAGTGCATGAAAGGTCCGGTTCCCGGCTGTTACAGCGACAACCACAGTCACAGTATACGGAATATAAACGTCATTGGTGTTAGTTCCAGCAAGATATCCCACCCAAAGATCCCTGCCCAACATAGTGGTTGCATTCTCACCTATTCCAACAATTAAAAAACGGCTCTGAGTATAGAATCTAATATAACCTGTATGAGTCAGCAATACATATCCGCTGGAGGGAATGGACATAGTGATGCTGCCTAATGATCTTGTATCTAATTCTCCGGCATTCCAGACAGAAAAATCTGAGTCGTTGATAAACTCTACTCCTGGTTCATTCAAAAGATCCAGACTCGTCAGGCTGCCATCCGCAACCTCCGAGCTACCTACTGCACCCGCAGCTATCTCAGCAGCTCCGACTGCATTGGTCGCAATCTCACTGACTCCCACCGAATTCGTAGCCAGATCAGAAGCTGTAAGGGTATTGTCAATTACATTGGCCGATGCTACTGAATTATTTGCCAGCTCGCTGGCCCCGATGGCATCAGGGGCAATGTCTGTAGCTGCAAGGGAATTGTCAACTACTTCAGAAGAACCCACAGAGCCCTCAGCCAAATCATCAGCTGTGAGGGAATTGTCAACTACTTCAGAAGAACCCACCGAACCAGCATCCAGATCATCAACTGTCAAAGAATTATCGATTACATGTGATGAGCCCACGGAATTAGCTTCAATTACTCCCGGAAGGCCAGGTTCGCCCTGTATACCCTGTATGCCCTGTTCGCCCTGTTCGCCCTGAGGACCCGGAACACCATTGACTGCATAGAGCGCATAAGGCACTGTCAGTAGTTCAGAAACACCCATGGTGGTTCCATTAACAATGACCTCCACAAAATAAGGTCCGGCAGCCCAGTTAATGGTGGCAAATGAAGCCGGTGTTACGGAACCGATCTCCAGATTTACCAATCCAAACTCAGTAGTGGTGGCATTATGAATTTCAGAGTATACGGTGGTACCAGTTGAAGTACCCTGATGAATCACCAGTTGAATACTTACATTCGTACTTACATGAATATGTCCAGTGGCATCTCGCAATACCGCCTGGTAGTTAAAGGTGGTGGGTGTCTGACCCAAAACGGTGAGGGCAGATACCAGGAACAGCAACATTGATGCTGTTCCAAGACGGGCAATTGAAGTGTAGATTTTATTCATGATGCTAATGTTTTACGATTTGGAAAATTCTTATTTTCTCATTGTTGTCAAATACTCTTAAAATATAGATGGCAGGAGCCAGATAGCTAACATCGATTTCAGTTCGTTCATTAAGAACCAAACCGCGTTCAATCATTACCCCTGTTACATCATGAAGCGTATACTGCAATCCCGGAAGCATTTCCACCTGCATGGTTAACAGATCGTTGACCGGGTTGGGGAATACTGACATCTCAAAGTCCGGGAAATTTTCTACCGCGTCAGGCCAGCTCTTTGGCAATCCTGTCTGCAGAAAGCCCTGTGTGAGAATGTTCCCTGAAGTAACAAGAGTTGTGGTCATACATTCCCCTATGGTATAGGTTATATAACCGTAACTGTTGTTAAAAGATGCACCCGATGCTGAGACCACCTCATGGGGTTGTGCCAATGCACCTATGCACCATAAGCTTAACAGCAGGGTGAAGAGTTTTTTTCGATCCATAAATTTTGGTTTAATAGTTAGTATATAATATTGGAAGTCATAGCAACATGATCTTAAGCGCGAATCTATCGGACTCAGCATTTATACGCTGAGTACCGCAAATAGACAATCTGGAAAATAGAGCCATAAATCAGGCAACAGAGAAAAAGAAAATTTTACAAATACGTTAGCTATGCTTGAGAAGAGTGCAAAGCTTAACCCATGTCGGAGATCAGCCAAAGAATAGAGAAAAGTAGATATGTCTGTTGGGATTCTACAAGTTAACACAAAAACGGATACCAGTCAATATCCCATAAAATTGAAAAGCCGCCCCGTAAATTCGGAGCGGCTCTTCAATTTTAGTAGATCTCAGAAACTAGCCGAAAAGGCCGATAGCCACAGTCAGACCTGCCATTACAATGGATACCATGGTCATCAGTTTGATCAGAATGTTCAGTGAAGGTCCTGAGGTATCTTTAAAAGGATCACCTACAGTGTCGCCAACCACAGCTGCTTTGTGCGATTCTGAACCTTTTCCGCCATAGTTGCCTTTCTCAATGTACTTCTTGGCATTGTCCCAGGCACCGCCGGCATTGTTCAGCATCACGGCCAGGGTAAAGCCAGTGGTCAGTCCGCCCACCAGCAATCCAACTACACCGGCAACTCCAAGAAGGATTCCGATGGCAACCGGTACAGCAATAGCAAGCAGGGAGGGGAGCAGCATCTCCTTTTGTGCCCCTTTGGTGGAGATCTCCACGCACTTGGCATATTCAGGGGTTGCTTTCCCTTCCATGATCCCGGGGATCTCGCGGAACTGCCTGCGTACTTCCTCAACCATCGCTCCTGCAGCACGACCCACGGCTTTCATGGTCATGGCGCAGAATACAAAGGCCATCATGGCTCCAATAAAAATACCTCCCAGCAACATGGGATTAAAAATCGACAGGTCGTAAGCACCCACAAAATCGTGTATGGTGGCTGTGCTGAGCTGAACTGCATTTACTCCGTCAGCAGCAGCAGGCGCATGATCCGTATAGAAAATGGTGTCACCCACCTGTTTCACTCCTTCAATGGTCTTATCGGCCAGTCTACCAAGCCAGAGCCTCACCTCTTCCATATAGGCCGCAAGCAGGGCCATGGCGGTCAGGGCAGCTGATCCAATGGCAAAACCTTTACCTGT
>JAGLPR010000072.1 GCA_023137255.1 Bacteroidales bacterium
GCAGCTGTAGTGTTTCCAAGCATATCCAGTGCATCGGTGCGTTCGCGTACTTCCGGGGGAAGTTCAGCCATTTCGGCATTTCCACCTGCGTTATCAGCAATGGGTCCGAATGCATCGGTAGCCAGGGTGACCCCCAGTGTGGAAAGCATCCCTACAGCAGCAAATCCAATTCCGTATACACCGTTTGAGAATTCAGTAAAACCTCCTGCGAAACCATAGGAAGCAATGATACCGATTACAATGGTTACCACGGGAATCCAGGTAGAGTACATCCCCACAGCCATACCATCGATAATGGTAGTAGCCGCTCCCTGCTGAGTCTGCGCAGCAATACCCCTGGTGGACTTATACTCATCTGAAGTAAAGAGTTCTGTTCCCTGTCCGATCACCACACCGGCAAACAAACCTGCAACAACAGCTCCGAAGATACCCCAGGTAACCCAACCCTGTGAGGCCATGATGGCCATCGCAATCAGGATCAGGACTGAGCTTCCCCCTGTACCCAGCAACAGTGCATTCAGTAGGTTCTTTTGTGTAGCAGACTCCTTGGCACGTACCATGAAGATCCCTGCAATGGAGAGAATAATCCCGATCCCGGCTACGATCATGGGAGCCACAACAGCCATTCCCTGTGCATCATGATCTCCTCTCAGTCCCGGTAGTGCAGCACCAAGTGCAGCAGTAGCCAGAATGGAACCGCAATAAGATTCATATAGGTCAGCTCCCATACCGGCCACATCTCCTACATTATCACCTACGTTATCGGCAATGGTAGCTGGGTTACGCGGATCATCCTCCGGAATACCGGCTTCCACTTTACCAACCAGGTCGGCACCCACATCGGCTGCCTTGGTGTAGATACCGCCACCCACACGAGCGAAGAGCGCCTGCGTGGATGCACCCATCCCGAAGGTAAGCATTACTGCAGTAATTTCGATAAGCTTTTCATGCGGGGTGGTCCCTGCATGTACGAAGGTAAGGCCTGCCCAATGAAGGCCATTTTCCATGTTTTCAGGAGAGAAAACAAACTTGTTGAGAACCCAGAACCATCCGGTGATATCCAGAAGTCCGAAGCCCACAACGACCAGACCCATCACAGCACCACTGCGAAAAGCCACCTGCAGTCCCTTGTTCAGGGATTGTGATGCTCCATGAGCGGTCCTGGCGGAAGCAAAGGTTGCTGTTTTCATACCCAAAAAACCACAAAGTCCGGAGAAAAATCCACCGGTGAGAAAGGCCACTGGTACAAAAGGATTCTGAACGCCCAGGTAGGCCAGGACAATCAGGATAATCAATAAACCACCAAATACGATTCCCACAACCCTGTACTGGCGCTTCAGGTAGGCCATGGCACCGTCACGTACATATTGTGCGATCTCTTTCATCCGGTCGGTTCCTTCTGAATTCTTCATCATGTTCTTGAAGAAGAACCATGCGCAAACAAGTGCTATTACTGCAGCCAGCGGTAGCAACCAGAAAAGTCCAAAAATATTACTCATAACTCTAATCTTTAAGTGTTTAGTTTAAAACAAAAAGCAAAGGTATGGAAATTGCTTTAAGAATGACATTAAATTAAAAGTGCTGGTGTTAAATTGTTTTTGGCAGCAAATACTCTTATATTTGTTAGAGACCTAAATGCACTCCTATGAAAAGAACTATACAACTCCTTTCCACCATTTTGTTCGCCCTTTTTTCCACCGTTCAGCTCTCTGCCCAGTGCACGCCAGATCCTGCCTGTGAGGATATTGGTGAGCCCGGACAATATTGTCCAGAAGAATTTCCCCCGGTGGTGCGTGATGCGGCCTATGACCAGGTGATGACCTTTATCCTACCGGCCCGGGAATATGATGTGCAGGGCACCATCTATACCCTCGACAGTATAGCGGTCGATTCGGTAAAAAATATTCCACCGGGTATGGTTTATTCCAGCAACTCAACAGGATATGCAGCAGGGAAGGCTTACTGTTCTCAGCTTGCAGGAACTCCCACAGAAAAAGGCATCTTTGCTATAGAGATTTACCTGAGGGTATTTGCCACACCTGATGGGGGCAGTCCAGTGGAATTGGGACCATTTCTTGATGATACCTCGGTAGTTATCACAGTAAATACACCTTCCGGGATCGATCCGCAGCAGGTGGACGAGTTCCAGGTTCTTCCCGTGGCTCCCAATCCATTCTCTGAGTTTACCCAGATGGGTTTCTACACACCCTACGATGACCGGATAAAGTTACAGGTATATAATATTCTGGGCGAACTGATGCATGAAGAATCTCGCGGTGCTTCACCTGGTGAACATCGCTTCGATTTTAACGGCAATATGTTGCTTCCTGGTTCCTACTTTTACAGGATCACTAACAGCAAACAGCTCTATACCGGGAAGTTCATCAAATCGAAATAGCCCCTTCTGCGGTAATGCATAAGCGGCAGAAGGTGTTGCAGAATTAACTCAATGTTATGAAAAACAGAGCGAAATTTCTGGTCCTTCTTGCCATAGTGATGTTCTCTGGTTCAGCCCTTTACGGCCAGTGTACTCCTGATCCTACTTGTGAAGATATTGACGAACCGGGACAATTCTGTCCGCTGGACCTGCCTAAGGGGGTGATCAATGTACTCTACGATGAGACAGTTACCGTAATTCCACCGGGTACCTATGAGGTTCAGCCGGGGTTTGAAGTGACCATTCTCTACATCGAAATAGATACGGTAATAAACATGCCGACCGGAATCGAGTACTTTCCCAATGAAGACACACTCTATCCGGAAACGGCCTATTGCATTCAGCTTACAGGGACTCCCACCGAGGTAAGAAAAGATACCCTGGCCGTCCATATAACGGCCACTGTTGACCTCATGGGAGTACCTACCAACGTAACGGTAGTAGATAGTACATCGCTTGTCATCACCATCCAGGAAACAGCCGGGATTGATCCGGAAAAGGGTACCGGATTCCGGGTGTTCCAGAATGTACCTAATCCGTTTGCAGAGGTGACCCGCCTGGGTTTCTTTACCCCGTTCGATGACAGGATTGAATTGAATGTATACAACGTTCTTGGTGTACTGGTACACCACGAGTCGGAAGCGGTTCCGCCCGGAGAACATAGCTTTAGATTCGATGGCAGCGCGCTGCAGCCCGGCACCTATTTTTACAGGGTGGAGAACCGTGAAACTTCCTTTTCGGGAAAGTTGGTGAAATCCAGATAGGGGTTCTTCTGGATCAGAGGTCGAGGCGCAACTGCATGGTGATGTTGCGCGGCGGACCAATATCACCTGGTCGTCCCAGGTACTCGACGTTGAATGCGTTCCGGAGTATGGCAGTGATCCTGATCATCTCAGTGATATTCCACCCTAGCCTGAAATCGAGCACTGTATAAGCGATGGCATGTTCCTCCCAATATCCCGGGAAACCAGGCTGGAGCAGTTCACCTATAAATGGGTCAAGGAAAACTTCATCCACATTGATCATCCTTGAATTATACTGGAAGTTTATACCTGCAAAAATCTTCCAGATGCTGGCCTCCAGATCACCCTTCAGTAAATGCTGCCGCCTGTACTTCAGGATATGTCCTTCTTCCTCCACAATTTCTGCAGAATCAAGGAGCGACGGGTCCACAGGATTCATAAAGGTATAACCCCCGCTTAGCTGAAGACCTACGGGTCCTGCCTTTCCCGTAGCAGATAGAGTACCTTCTACCCCATTGATCCGGGCCGTACCTACATTCAAGGCTTTGAAACCCACATCGTCAAAAGTGGGGATGTCATCCGGATTGGGAGGGTATACACCAAACATGAACTCTATCATGTTGCTATACTCCGTCCAGAAAAGAGCCAGGTCGGCAAATCCGTTCCAGCTCCCCAGTACCAGGCCATGTTTCACACCCATTTCGGCGGACCAGCCTCGCTCCGGTTCCAGGTCGGGATTTGGAAAGATCCTCAATCCGCCAATTACAGTTTCGGTAAACTTCTCGGCTACCGAAGGAAAACGATACCCTTGTCCAAGGGAAGCCCTCAGGAAGGTACTCTCTCCTGCCTGGTAATTTAGGCCTGCCCTCAACACAGGAATAGAATAGTAGAGTTTGCCATCCAGTGCATTGAATTCCCACCTGACCCCTGAGGAGATCTTCAACCGTTTAAACAAATTTGCATCTATCTGGGAGTAGACCGATGCATTTGAACCCCTGTGATCGTCAAATAGGTTGGATGTTATGGAATTCCTTGAGAACGAGATTCCGCTGGTCCAATAAGCCCGGGAACGGAATCGTTTTAGATAGCGGTATTCGGTATACCACAGTCTTGATGCACTGTTCTGGTCGGCATTCTCAGTGGAGTTCTTCAGACTGTATAACCTGGTTTTCAAAGAGTGTTTATCCCCTCCCCTGGTCGAATACTCGATGGAAGGATCAATGTTATACCTGTATCCGGTCATGGGCGTCATTGACTCTGGATTCTGCCGGTAAGCACCGGAGTCTGCATCCAACCAGAGAAGAAAGTCGCCCTTATCCATATACATGGCGCTGGCCGCCAATCCCAGGCTTAGCCCCTGTACCTTCTTAAATCGATACCTGAGCCCCACGTTTCCCCTGATCCTGTTTTCGTATTCCCCTTCCCGGTAGCCTTCATTTTTGAAGTAATTTCCTCCCAGGGAGAGATCCAGGTTCCCGATCTTTCGCAAATGAGAGAACGATCCGCCGGCAAACAATGGTTGACTGTCCCACCAGATCAGCTCCTTGCGTGCCGGATTCATAAAAGCACCTCCAAATAAGGTAACTTCTGTGGTGGGCTCATTGCCCGGGAAGCGTGTACGGAGGTTGACTACGCCATTCAGCGCCGAGGAACCATACAAAACCGAGGATGCCCCTTTGATCACTTCCACCTGGTTCACATTCTCCACCGGCAAATAGTTCCATTTGACATCCCCTGCATCGGCCGAGATCATAGGCAGGTCATCCACCAGCATCAGCACCCTGCTGCCCGCTCCATAACTGTAACCACTTCCTCCCCTGATACTGGGTTGTCCATCCAGGATGCTGATCCCGGAGGTCTTTTCAAGGATCATATCAAGCGAAACAATATTCTGATTTGATAACTGGTGAGGTTTGATCACCTCAAGTGAAACAGTGACATCCGACAATTTCTGCTCATATTTTCCGGCACTTACCACCACCTCATCAATCATTTTGCTGCTTACCTCCATCCGGATCTCAAGGCGGATGGTCTCACCTTCATGCAGGCTGATCTCTTTTTTCTGCTCTGCATACCCAACATAATAAAACTCAACGAGGTGTTCGCCCGGATCAAGCGAAAGTGTGAAGGCCCCATTAAGGTCTGTGGCAGTACCTGAACGCCTGTCGGCACTTATATTAACTGCTATCAAAGGCTCTCCGGAACCGGCATCGGTAACTCTGCCGGAAACGGTTCCTTTGGACTGACCGGACACCAGTTGTCCCGGGAGGAGTACCCAGAGTGTCAGTATGCAGATAATTTGTATGTTACGAAGATGCAAGATTCGGTCAAATTGCTATATTTACCCGACTAATTTACCCTATTTTAACTAAACTACGACCATTATGCTGCTACATCAACAATTTGTCAGGAATGCCAAGAGGCTCAGTAAAAAAATGGCCATCAAGGATAAGACCACCAAGAGCAATGTAACCTACGGCAGGGCTCTGATAGGGGCATTGATCCTTGCTAAGAAATTCGATAAATACGAGAAGGGATATATAGGGATCATGATTCCCACATCGGCCGGATGTGCGCTTGCCACCGTCGGTGCCCTGATGAGCGGACGGGTTCCGGTGATGATCAATTACTCCACCGGTGCAGAGCAAAATGCTAAGTATGCACAGGAAAAATGTAATTTTAAGACCATTATCGCCTCAAAGGCCCTGCTTGAGAAAATTGGATGTCCGGTCATGGATGGAATGGTCATGATCGAAGATATCATGAAAGGAGTCACCACAGGAGACAAGCTGAAAGCAGCACTAAAAACCAAGCTTCCTACCGGAATGCTCCTCAACAGAATCCACAAGGGAGACGAAAACGACAATGCCGCCATCCTCTTTACCAGTGGCAGCGAAAAGGATCCCAAGGTGGTTCAGCTAACCCACAAGAACCTGGCTTCCAACATTCGCGATTTTACCGAACATGTGCATATTTCGGAAGATGACATCCTGCTGGCCAACCTGGTCTTCTTCCACATTTTCGGTCTGACTGT
>JAGLPR010000073.1 GCA_023137255.1 Bacteroidales bacterium
ATCTACTTTGTGATCATGTTCCTGGTTTCTTTCTTTATGGGAAAGAGGATCGGTGCTGATTATCCCAAAACCACCACCATAGCTTTCACCGCCGCCAGCAACAATTTTGAGCTGGCCATTGCTGTGGCTGTAGCCGTCTTCGGGATCAGTTCGGGTGAGGCATTTGCTGCAGTGATCGGTCCCCTGGTGGAGGTCCCCGTACTGATCATGCTGGTAAGCGTGGCGCTGTGGTTTCGAAAGAAGTATTTTTAATCTTCTTCAAGGATTCTCCTTTAGTAACCGAAATACCAGAAAAAAGCTCTTTGCCGGAAGGGTGTGGATAGACCAATTCCTTTGCTTCAGAGGAATAGTTGTAATAGAAATGTACACTGTTACCAGGATCATTTTTCCCGGATTTGACAATCAGCGGCCAGCTTATGGACAGGTCGGGGTCACTTATCCCGGCTCTTTCAAGGGCTTTTTTAATGATTTTTGTCTGAATTTGACCGGACAGCAAGGTTCCTTCATATAGCAAAGTTCCTTTACCAAAATCATTTATGGTAATAGCCGGGTATTTAGAGAAATAGGGGTGATCATAGTAAGCCAGCGCTTTGGCGGTTTCAGGAATAAGAAATTCCATCCAGTCTTTGGCTACATTTTCTTCTACCTCAAATGGATTGTCCTTTAACGGTAGTCCCGTAATGTTTGAGAATTCCTGGTAGTAAAATCCACAGGCTTCACGAAGGGGACCGGGAGCCATCATGGGTCGTACCATGGAATTTTCATCACAGAAGCCACTCTTAAACTGAAGTATTACATGTCCGCCATTTTTTATGTAGTTGTTGATCTTTTCCAGCAGCTCATCAGAAGCAATATATAAGGCAGGTATAATCACCAGTTTATAAATCTCAAAATCTGCCTTTTCCGGGAATATATAGTCAACACCAATATTGTTTCTGTATAGCACGCGGTGAAACTGGGATACAAGTTGCGATCGATAGGCATTGGTATTTGATTCGCCCCAGCCGGGACTGCCATTAAAGGGCATAAAATTTAATGCCTCATTGCAATCGTGAATGAAGAGTATGGCCACTTCATTCTTCTTCTTCAGGTTGACCAGTTTCTTGCCTATCTTCTTTATTTCATGAGCTGTTTTTGAGACTTCTGCGTATGCCCTGTTGGGACCTAAATCGTGCGATAGCACTCCCTTCCAGTAGGTCTCCTGTCCGTAATGAATGGAATGCCAGTGCCAGTATTCCACCATGTTTGCCCCAGAACCTATATGAGCAAAAACATTCTGCCTCATTTGTCCCGGATAGGGGGGTTGCTGCATCTGTGAGGTCCAGCCAATAGTCTGTGCATTTGTTTCCAGTACCAGGTAGTTATTATTTTTTACAGACCTGAAGTAGTCACCCGCAAATGCAATCTCATCTCCGGTTAATTGATCCTGCTGTCTATGATAAATATTCACCCCCATCACATCCATTTTTGCAGCACTTTCTATTTGATCGACCTGGTGAGTTGCTGGCATAAAACAATGAGTGATAAACTGGTCACTTCTTTTATATTCCTGAACAATAGCAGATTGCCATTTTAGAAAATCGGCTACAGCTTTGCGATTAAACCGGGATTATTCCAATTTATATGCGGTATTGGTGACTCCATCACGAGGCGGAACTTCCTCCCAGCTGTCAATGGTCATTCCCCAGTAATTAAGTCCCCAAAGTTTGTTAAGATTTTCCGGAGTCTTGTACTTTTTCTTTAGATGATTAACAAAACTCACCTGGAAATCATCATTGTATACTCCACGGGATGTTGTTTCATTATCTACCTGAAAGCCGATGATGGCAGGATGGGAAGCATAATGCTCCATCATTTTACGTATGATGCGTTCGGAATAAAACAGATAAGTAGGATTGGTGATATCCATGTTTTGCCTGATTCCATAGTAGGCCTTGTCACCATTTTTATAGGTTAAAAGAACTTCAGGATGTTTGTGCCACAACCAGGCTGGAATGGAGTAGGTGGGTGTTCCCAGAATTACTTTAATACCAGCTTCATGCATTTTATCAATTACCCTGTCCATCTATGCAAACTCAAACTCACCCTCACGGGGTTCAAAAAGGCTCCAGGTCGACTCTCCAACCCGAACTACCGAAATACCTGCCTCTGTCATCATTCGAACATCCTCGTCAACTGAAGCTTTTGGAACATTGGTTGGTGGTATAATCTATCCTTCAATTGGTGTACTCTTACTAAAGAAGCCTAAGATTGGTGCCATTTTAGGGACTATCTTTCCACTAATTGGGTAGGAGTTGGTTTCTTTGTTGTCGGTATAGAAAATTGGGATACAATGCTCAGTATCATGTTTGTGATCGATGCAGTAGTAGTTATCTGTTGTGTGTTATTATTGAGTAAAAGAAACAGATTCTAAATCCCATACTCCACAAGGCACATATCTTACAACTCTCAATTCCGCTTTGCAGAAATTTTAAGCAAGCCCTATCGCATGTTCAGTAATTTCCGCAATGGTAATATCAGATGGTGGTGTTTGTCCCTTAACGTAGCCAAGATCAGTTAATCTTAAATGTGTGAAGTCTGAAATTCCATTCTTTTCCATGATGAGAATCTAAATGAATATTATATAGTTGAATATTAAGCCGACTATCACTATTCCCAAAGCAACTACACCAACAAAAACTCCGATCAGCTGCCATTTTAAAACCTTCTTCAGTATGATGATCTCAGGTAGGGACAAACCTATCACGGACATCATAAAAGCCAACGCGGTCCCTAAGGTTACTCCCTTTTCTATTAGTACACTTACGATGGGAATGATCCCTGCAGCATTCGAATATAGTGGAATGCCTACAAGGATGGCAAGTGGAACGGAATACCAGTTCTGACTTCCAAGTGCTCCTGCCAGATATTCATCAGGCACAAAACCGTGTGCTCCTGCACCCACAGCAATACCAAGAAGAATGTAGATCCATATTTTTCCAACGATCTCTTTCACCACTTCACCACCGGCGGAGATTCGTTGATTGAAAGTCATGGATTCTTCCTCTTCAAGGGTTTGTTTGGAGTGGGTTTTATATACCCAATCTGCTACATATCTTGTCAGCTTGAGTTTTTCAAGAATGAATCCTGCCATAATGGCAATGGTTAAACCCGTTAATACATAGATCAGGGCAACCTTCCAGCCAAACAGACCAATGAGCAACACCAGTGCAACTTCATTGATCATGGGTGCGGCAATTAAGAAAGAAAAGGTAACTCCCAAGGGAATTCCTGCTTCCACAAAACCCAGGAACAACGGAATGGCTGAACAGGAGCAGAATGGTGTGACGATACCCAGTAATGAAGCCATCACATTTCCTGCAAACAGAGATTTGCCTTCAAGTGCCTTGCGTGTTTTCTCTGGTGAAAAGTAGGTTCTGATTATTCCAACAAAAAAGATGATCAATACCAATAACATAATCACCTTGGGCACTTCGTAAATGAAGAAACGCAGGGTTTCGGTCAGATGCTTTTCGGGGGGCATTTGAAAAATCCGGAAAACAATGAAATCCGAAATTTCCTGAAGATACTTGTACACAACAATCCAGATGGGGATCAGGAGAAGTACCAGTACTATTTTGTTCTTTATTCTACTCATAATTAAAACCAGACTGTAACAATGTAATAGATACCAATGCCGATGAAGATTACAGCTACTACTTTTCTGAACCAGTATTCAAAGGACTTAATTCCTTTGTATAGATTGCCTACTCCCGACAGTGTATATGCGATCAGCCAGGCAAAAATAATCACCGGTATACCGGTGGCCACTGCGTAAATAACAGGCAGGTGGAGTCCGGATGTGGAAACCGTCAGTGGGATTAGCATTCCAAAATAGAGCACTCCACTGTATGGACAGAATGCAAGGGCAAAGATTGCTCCCAACAAAAACACATTCCAGTAATTGAACCTGTTCCGGTTCTTGAAACGCTCTGTAATTTGGTTGAAAGCAGGGAAATTTATTTTAATGATGCCAAGCATAATAATCCCGATGATTAGCAGAAGCGGTCCTATGATCTTCCCACCATATTGTTGAAATACTCCAGAAATTTTGAACTGATCGGCACCCAGAAACAGTATTAATGCCAGCAGGGTATAAGATACAGTTCGGCCCAGGGTGTACATTAATCCATTGTAAAAGACCCTGTTCCTATTTCCGATGTCCTTCCCAATAAACCCGATGGCTGTGATATTTGTAGCCATGGGGCACGGACTGATGGCGGTTAACAAACCCAAAACAAGCGCAGATACTATGGGCACTGAAGTATTCGCGTACAAATTATTGAGAAACTCCTCCATCCACTAAAGAAGGTTATCAATTTGAGTTTTGATTATTTCATGAAATTTGGTGGGATTGGTACGGGCATTCATGAACCCTTCATTGGTCAGATTGATTTGAGTTTCACCTTTCACTATCAAAAGTGTCTGACCTGAAACTTGAAGTGCCTCAGCCATTGTTTTCCCTTCCTCTTCTTCGAGGTTCAAAGAGGTGAAATAAATGGTGCCAGCCTTCATCTTCTCATCATAGAACATCTCCAGAGCCACCCTGGTTTCATCTTCTACCGCATTGCAGGTAGCACATCGTTTCGTGTTGTGAAAATAGTATACCTGTACATCTTCGCTTATTTCAACACTGGCTTCCTGGTTCTCTTTTGTTTGAGTATTGCATGCAAAAAGCGACAATGTCACAACCATAATTACAAGTGAGGATTTTAAAGTTTTCATGGGTTTACAGATTGTTGGTTAATATTTCTTTTAGTTCATTGACTTTCGGTACTTGTCCGGACAGTACAACCTTTTCGTTAATAACCAGTGCAGGAGTACGCATAACTGCATATTCCATGATCTTTTGAATATCCTCCACCTTCACTACAGTTACATCCAGGTTTAATTCACCAACAGCCTTGGTGGTTACCTTTTCCAGTGACTTACATCGGGCACATCCGGTTCCTAAAACTTTTATTTCCATGATATTTATCATTGATTCGTTTTTCGCAAAACTACGAACTATATATTCAAATTTTTTAGGTGTTCAGGAACTTATTAAACAGATCTTGCGCCTGTTTCCAGTTCTCCTGATTCAGACAATATTTGATTTTTGGCGCTTCGATCTCTCCCTGAATTAATCCGGCATTTTTTAGCTCCTTCAGGTGTTGTGAAAGAGTAGATTTTGCAATTGGAAGCACTTCGGTCAGGTCACCACTATAACAGCAAGATTGCTTTGAAAGAATCTCAAGTACGTACATACGTACAGGATGCCCCATTGCTTTGGCATACCGGGCAATGGTAAGATGATCTTCCAATATTACGTCTTCTTTCTTCATACTGTTCGCCAATTACCGAACAAAGGTATAATTTTTTTGAAGGGATTGTAGTTTATGCCACATAATTTATGTAGCTGTCATACCATTTCCTATGTGGTTAAATGCATCTGATTACGCGCACCACGGCCTTTCACGTTCCCCTAGGGCCCCCAGAATATCAAATTCATTGTTTTGTGCAAGGCGGTCTACATTCTCTCCCTGAATATATATCAAGTCGGCACCATCGTCAACCGCTTTCTTAAAAGGTGTAAGCCTGTCGCTGGGCTTGCCAATGGGACACTGGCAATTATTCAGCATCTTGCTTCCGGTTTCCTTTTTATACTCACTAAATGCTTTGTATTGATTAGCCACAAGATTACTAAGATTGATACCGGCTTGTTCTGCAATAGCCCATGTCTCCTTCATCTTTGTTTCAGTATGCCAGCGTTTGCTGAGTTGTCCCACATAAGAGAGGTCTCTGGAATGAGAATACCCATTCATTGGATTACATCCTAAAACAAGCCTGCTGATCTTATGTTTTCCTACTTTGCCTTGCGGGAGTACCCCGTTAAGCTTCTTTAACGAAGTCAGGGCCTCTTAAGTAAGGTAACCATGGTTTTCTAATTGAACTCTGGGAAATGCTGAAGAGATTGAAAGGCTGCTGACCATGGGGAGAGCCATCAGGCCTTTAAGCAAATTCCTTCATTTTCTGATTCTCCTGTTTTATTTCTCATTTTTTATAGATTCATGTTGTCTACTAGTCGCTGACCTTTTCTAAAATGCTTGACAGATTATTACTCTTTTTTATAGTTTTCAATTCTTCTTCTATATTCCGGCCGGTTTATCCACTCTTCAAAATACGGCTCGTATTCAGGTAATTCCATCCAAGATACAGGCAATGGGTCAGGTTCGGCAAGTCCATTTGGAAAATCATTACCATCAACGCTAGCATCAACTGATTGGTTCCAAATTCGGAATGATTTTATCATTTGTTCGGCTATTTCCACTTTCTGGTCCACGATATTATTGGTTTCGTTGGGGTCTTTTCCCAAATCATAAAGTTCAAATTCGCCTTTCTTTATATCCCCCGTAAGCAGTTTATAGTTGTTATCAATTAAGGCAGCCCTATCGTTATGTCTGAATGGAATGGCTCTGTTTCTTATCTTCATATCAGCCGCAAACAGTTTCTTAATGCTGATACCGTCAATGGGTAAAATCATGCATGATTTGGGCAAGCCAACAATTTCAGCGATGGTTGGGAAAATATCCATGGTAACAGCCGGATAATCTGTAATCCGGTTTGGTTCTATTACTAACGGCCATTCAATTATCGCAGGCACTCTAAGGCCTCCCTCGTATATTTGGTTCTTATATCCCCTAAGCCCTCCAACTGTTTCGGGTCCAAAATGCTTTAGGCCTCCATTATCACTATTAAACCATATCAGTGTATTTTTCTCTATTTTCATATCTCGCAAACCTGTTCGCAAATCACCAATGCTATTGTCCATACTTACAAGTTCACCATAATGATTCTGAGCTTTTTCCTCTAGATCGGAAAAAGCTTCTTTGTCCTCTTCATTTGCCACCCATGGGTCATGCGGACTTCCATACCAGATCACCACGAAAAAGGGCTTATTATGATCTTTTTCTTTTTCCATATATTTTAGTGCCTCGTCCACAATAATATGAGACGACTCTCCTTTAAATTCAATAAATTCCCCGTTCCTGCTCATTATTGGGTTCATGTCAAAAAAATTTGATACGGAAAGCCATTCATCGAAACCAAAATGGCCAGGATTTCTTTCATCGCTGTCGAAAATAGGAACCCCGGGACCTCTATGACCATTAAGATGCCATTTGCCAAAATGTGCGGTAATGTAACCAGCTTCTTTTAGAGCTTGAGCAATGGTTTTTTCTTGTTTGCGCATTGCATATCCATGAGAAAGAACAGCAGTACGATCATTTGAACGTCCTGTTAAAACAGTTGCCCGCGTTGGCGAACAAACAGGAGCTCCCGCATAAAACCGATTAAAACGAAGTCCGTTTTCAGCCATAGCATCAAGGTGGGGTGTTTTTAATACAGGGTGATTATTATACCCGGTTTGTCCCCAACCCTGATCGTCCGACATCACCAAAATAATATTTGGCTTCGTTCTGTCTTGCCCCGATAACTGTGTAAATCCAATAACTATTATTGCTGAACAAAATATAATTGTGACTAATAATGGGTTTAAAATTTTCATAGCGTTATGACTATCTGTCTTATGTTGTTATTGCTTACTTATTCAAAAGTAGTTGATTTCATCCATACATTCAACTTGTATTCTATGCTCATTATATTCCGGCTTTGGTTTTTAAGTAGCATCAGTAATTCCAGTGTTAAGTGGGCATTGAGAATGGTAGAGATACAACTATTGGATCACCTGATATTGACATATGAAGAGAAGTATGCTAAAATTGAAACCAATGAATTAGGAACGGGATGAATATGTGGATTTGACTCATATGCTACAACGCCTTAACTTGCAGCAACTAATCCTACCCCAATGCCCCACAAACTATCCCAATTCTGGCAAGAGTTAAAGCGCAGAAAGGTAGTCCGTGTCATTACCGTATAGGCTATTAATAAAATAAGCGCATTTCCCAGTGATAAAAAGGATTTGCGCTTATTTGAAGTAGCTCCAACAGGACTCGAACCTGTATCTACGGTTTAGGAAACCGCTATTCTATCCCTTGAACTATGGAGCCGAATTTTGCGGGGACAAATTTAGTTTAATTCTGAGTTACTGCCAAATTCAATTTTCGAACGCACTGGGAAAGCAGTTATAGTAAGTTCCATTCAAACTTACTAATTTGTACCAGGAACCAAACTCTTTGCCATGTCCACATCTTCATACAGATTCAGATCGATTGTTATTTGTCTCTATTTAATTTCGGTTATTCTGGCCGGTTGCGGTAAAAAGGAATGGGAATCCCTTTTCAATGGGGAGAACCTGGAGGGCTGGTCGGTGAAATGTATTCCTGCAGACAGGGGAAAGGCCTATTGGACCGTGAAGGAGGGTTCTATTGAATGCAACTCCCTGGGCGACAAAGATCATAACTATGTCTGGCTGGCAACCGATAGGGAGTTCTCGGATTTTCACCTGAAGCTGCAATTCCAGTTGTTTAGAGAATCGGGTGGCAACAGCGGGGTGCAGTTCCGGAGTAGGTATGATGATTCAGACAGTGCCACGCATGGTGGATGGCTCAACGGGCCACAAGCCGATATACATGGTCCGGATCCCTTCCGGACGGGATTGATCTATGATGAAACTGCTTATGTGAGGCGATGGATCCATCCCTCTTTGCCCGATTGGAAGATTACCCCGGAGCAGGCCCCTGAAACGGCACTTAATACCAGGCTGGTCTTCTACGAAGATGATCCCGAAGCTTGGAACTCAATGGAAATTATCTGTAATGGTTTGAAAGTGGAAACATGGGTGAATGGGAACCAGGTTACTGACTTTGATGCCACTGGAATCCTGGATGATGAGCTACACCAGGTAAGAGGTTCAGGAGTCTCCGGATGCATTGCATTTCAGTTACATAGTAATGATGAGTTGAAGATAAGGTTTAAGGAGGTTTTAATTAAAGAATTATAGGACTAATCAAATAAAATCTATCCGATGAATTGCCAGAAACACCTTTTTCAATTGCCCGAAGGGTTACACTACCTGAATTGTGCCTATATGTCACCGCTCCTGAAATCGGTCGAAGAGAAGGGGATCGAAGGAATGCAGCGCAAGAGAAACCCAGTCTCCATCAAACCGGTAGATTTCTTTACCGGGGTTGTGGGGGTAAGGGAGAAGTTTGGCCGGATGGTGAATTGCGATCCTGCGCAGGTGGCAGTAATGCCTGCTGTTTCTTACGGGATGAACTCCGTAATTCGCAACATCCCTTACCGGAAGGGGCAGCATGCGCTGACCATCTCCGAAGAGTTTCCAAGCTGCTACTATACGGCCCAGAGGTGGTGTAAAGATCATGGAGCTGAGTTAAAAGTGATAGTCAGGAAGGACGATATTCCACTTAAGGGAAAGGATTGGAACGAAAGGATCCTGGAGGCCATTAACAGCGATACCGCTTTTGTGGTGATGGCTTCGGTGCACTGGATGAACGGGACCAGCTTTGATATGGAGAAAATTGGAGCCAGGTGTATGGAGTTGGGGGCGAAACTGATTGTGGATGGATCACAATCGGTTGGAGCTTTGCCCATCGATGTGCAGGCGTGCCATATTGATGCACTGATCTGTGCGGCCTACAAATGGCTTATGGGACCCTATTCAACGGCACTCTCCTACATTCATGAGGATTTTAACAACGGAGTCCCGCTGGAGGAGTCGTGGATGACCAGGCCCAATTCGGAACGTTTCGACAGGCTCACCCAGTATGAAGAGGGCTATAAGCCTGGGGCGATAAGGTTTGATGTGGGACAGAGCAGCAACTTTATCTTTATGCCCATGCTGGATGAGGCTCTGCGACAACTGCTGGATTGGGGGATGGAAGAGATCCAGGAGTATGCACGCGTATTGAGTGAGCCGCTGATCAACTATTTCCTCAGTAAAGGTGCGCCTGTGGATGATGAACTCTACCGGGCCCATCACCTGATGGGCTTGCCACTGCCAGTCCATACCGACGGTGAGGTTCTGGTTCGGGAACTGCAATCACGAAACGTATATGTCTCCCTGCGAGGCAGCAACATTCGTATCTCCATCAATGTATTCAACAACGAAGAGGATGTAGGGGAGTTAATTGCTGCCCTGGATCAATAAAATATCGATTCTCTGTAGTTTTTTCATCCATCCTGTAACTAATGAGTAACAAAACCTCAATGTGTTGAGAAAACAGGATCCTGACAAAGCATATTTCGTTGAGATGGTTTATACCCATATGGGGATCATCTACAAGATATGTAACCTCTATGCTGCCGTAGAGGACCGGGATGATCTGAAGCAGGAGATTATCTACCAGCTATGGAAATCCTATCCTACCTACCGCGGCGATTCAAAGTTCCAGTCATGGATGTACCGGGTGGCACTGAATACGGCCATGCTGGGTCTGAGAGCGCGAAAAATGAAATACACCAGCCTTTCGGAACATGCACTGGAGATCTCTGAGGACCCCTTTGAACACCAGGACCAGGAGATCAGAATAAAACAGTTATACAAGCAGATTTCAAAACTTAAAGACCTGGACAAGACCATTATCTTCCTCTATCTGGAACAGTGTTCCTATGATGAGATTGCTGAGATCACCGGAATCAGTACAAAAAATGTAAGTGTACGCCTGGTGAGGATCAGGGAAAAGCTCAGATCGCAGTTACACATTCAAACCACGAAAGATGAAAAATGACGAACTGATTCATATGTGGCAGGAAGGAAGTGACCGGATGTTCAGGGATGAAAAAACAGACCGAGACATGATTACACAATACTTAAGTGAAAAGACACTGAAAGGAAACAGGAACATCAATTTCAACCTGATTTTTTATGGCGCCGTACAGGTGGCCAACATTATCCTCTTATCCATGAACCTGGCTGGTTTCCAGAATAACCCATCCATGATATGGGTCCTTATTTCCCAGCTGGCCATCACCATCGGGATTCTGATCTTTGGAATGGATACATTCTACAAATTCAGGGAAATCAACAACTACAGCGATTCACTGCAGAATTTAATTCAGAAACAACTCTGGTTTTACCGGAAGCCTTACGAGATCTTTCTGGTTCTGGCCTCAGTGTCGGCCATCATATTGATGACCAATGTGAATCTGTATATTGATAATGACAACGGTACTTATGTCATCAACAACAAAGTGCTTTTTGTAGGAGTTACCCTGGTTGCACTGGTTTTTATATATGGAACACAAAAGGCTACCAGTCTGTTGGGATTACGCAGGCTGAAAGCCTATCTGGCCGACCTGCAGCAGGGTGTACTGGATCAGAGCCAGCGAATGGAACGCTCCAAAAGGCGTTATCTCTGGCTCTGGGTGATTGTATTTATTCTGCTGACGGCCTCCCTGGTATTCGGGCTCCTGACCGCTGTCCGATAAACTATCCTGATGCCTTTTTGATCCCTGCCAGCACCCGCTCTGGGGTCATGGGCATCTGGTATACCCTGGCACCGCAGGCATCATAGATGGCGTTGGCTATGGCTCCACCCATGCAGATAATGGCTGGTTCACCGCCCCCCTGGGGCGGTTGATCCTGCCTGTCCAGAATCACCGTGTCAATTACTTCCGGCACCTGGGAGAAGAGAGGAAGCTGGTAGGTATCGAAGTTGCTGGTAAGCACATCTCCCCCTTTGAATTCCACATCTTCCGACAGGGCATATCCCATTCCCATGGTGACGCACCCTTCGACCTGGAGGGTGGCTCCTTGTGGGTTTACGCACATTCCCATATCCTGGGAGACTACTGCCCTGATGGGTTGAACTTCGCCGGTTTCTGTATCTACTTTCACTTCGATCATTACGGCTACCCAGGTTCCTGCATCGGTGCCACACGCTATGCCAATGCCCCTTCCGCTGGGGCCCTTCATATAGGAATAGCCAAACTTTTCCTTGAGTGCTTCAATGACCGCAATCATCTTCTCATCGGTGAGGTTGCGAAGACGGAATTCTACCGGGTCCACACCCACCTTCGCAGCCATCATATCGATATGAGATTCCCGCGCAAATGTGTTGGTATTGTTGCCCGGAGCCCGCCATGCGCCGGTAGAGAACGGGTGGATCGGAGATCCACGTTTTTCACTATAGCCCGTGGTTAACTTATTTGGAACGTTGTAGATGGTATCGGATCCTCGGCTCTCAACGAAATAGTGCTGATAATCCCACATGGTGATCATCCCTTTTTTGGTGATCCCCGATCGGATCTGGATCACCGCCGCTGTACGGAAGTAATCCATAAAGAACTCCTCCTCTCTGGTGTAGGCGAGCAGTACAGGTTTCTTTGCCAGTCTGGCGATCTTTGCCACTTCCGGCACCTGGGGATTGTAGATCTTTCCTCCAAATCCTCCACCCAGGAACGGGGCAATTACCCTCACGTTTTCCAGCTCGAGTCCCAATTCCCTGGCTAAAGCATCCTGTGCCATAAGAAACGGGGATTGGACCGAGGCCCAGATGGTTACTTTTTCGCCCTCCCATTTGGCCATGGCCGTGTGTGGTTCAATGGGTGCATGGGCTTTGTATCCATCATAGAACTCACTCTCTATAATAAAATCAGCCTGCTCTTCCCCTTCCCCAAGGTCTCCGGCTTTCTCTCTTTCCTCAGTCTCAGCCGGTGCATTCAGCAGGTAGTCAAAGATGGTCTTGTCGTCCACCTCTTTTTCATCAGAAGTGTATTCGGCTTTGATGGTGGAGAGCGCTCGTTCGGCCACATCGGGCAGTTCATGAAGAACCGCTATCAGATCGCCGTCACGGACCACCTCTACACCTTCCATCTTTTCTGTCTCGGAATAATCTACCGAAAGCAGTTCCACCTGGTGAGAGGGGGGCCTGAGGATCTTTGCATAGACCCTTCCGGGCATTGGAATATCTGCTGTATATTGTGCTTCACCGCTTACCTTGATTCTTGCATCGGCATGGAGTCTTGACTGGCCCACATATTTAAACTGGGTATGGTCCTTGACCTCCGGCTTCTCATCCATGGATCTTTCGATGCGCTGACCCTTGGTAAGCCATCCATAGTCCACCTTCTTCTCCGGGTTTGACGCATCAAACACCATCCCGTTTTTCACTTTCAGATTTTCGGGACTGATCTTGAGGTGTTCCCCGGCCAGCTGGATAAGCACCGCCCTGGCCTCTGCACAGGCAGCTCTCAGGAAATTGCTGTAACTCCGGGTGGTCATGGAACCCCATGTGCCCGGATCGTATGAACAGGTTTCGGTGTCGCCCATCACCATTTTGATCGATTCGATGGAGACATCAAGCTCATCGGCCACCTGCTGGGGCAGTGAGGTGATGGGTCCCTGTCCCATTTCGATCTTTCCCACGTGACAGATGACGGTACCGTCTTCATAAATAGTCAGGAATGCATTATAATCTTTCGGGATGTCGCGTTCCTGGATCAGGGGCAGTGCCAGCAGTTCGGAAGGATTCCCACTACTGAGGTACACCACTATCCCTCCGCCAAGGAGGGTGAAGAAATCCCTTCTTTTGAGATCAAAACGGCTGCGTTGTGTTTTCATGGCTGGCTCATTTTTTTCATTTCTTTTCCTGCCTGCTGTATGGCTTCAATAATCCTGATATGTGCACCACATCTGCAGAGGTTGTCTTCCATGGCATGAATGATCTGCTGACGGGTGGGTTCGGGATTGGCAATGAGTAGTCCGGCGGCGTTCATGATCATGCCTGGAGTGCAGTAGCCGCATTGCAGGGCGTCCTTCTCCATAAATGCTTTCTGCACGGGGTGAAGCTCACCATTTGAGGAGAGCCCTTCGATGGTGACCACATTGCGGTCCATCACGTCATCTACCCGGTAGGTGCAGGATCGGACCGCATCATTGTCCAGTAGGATGGTACAGGCGCCACAAACACCTATTCCGCAACCGTATTTGGTTCCGGTGAGGCCAAACTGATCCCTGAGTACCCACATAAGGGTGAGCGAGGGATCCACGGAAATCTCCGTTTTTTTGCCATTTAGAGTGAAACGAATGAGTTTTTCCATCTCTGTGAGTTCATTTAGTTGCGTTGTTATAATCTTCGCGGGTATCGATGTCCACCAGGATACCCGGCTCGTCCACCTCCACCTCCAGCACATCCTGGGGGAAGTGATGCCTCAGTGCCCTGAGCCCCTCTTCCAGGTCGAGGTTCTCTATCTCTCTGCGGTATTTCAGGTCCACCAGCAAGGGGTGTCCGCGCCTGTAGTTATGTACCGGGATCACAATCCCGAAGAGTTCTTCATTGTAGGCTTCGATCACTGCATTGGTTACAGCCGGGGGGATTCCGGGTTGGTCGCCCAGGTAGATCAGTGCGGTCCCGGCATCCTCCGGAAGGGTTCTGAGCCCACAGATCACCGAGGAGAGCATTCCCTGGTCATGATCCTTGTTGTGACAGAACTTTACAGGTCTCTGACCAAGGGTCTGCCTCACCTTTTCGTGGTCCGCCCCAAGCACAACCACCACCTGGCTGACCTCAGAGTTCAGCACATGATCCACCACGGTTTCGATGATCGTGTTTTTTCCGTAGGGTAGCAGTAATTTCTGCGAACCCATTCGACTTGAGGAGCCCGCCGCCAGTATGATGGCCCAGTTACTCTGCATCTTCCCTGTTTTTCTGGTTTCTTACTTCCACCAGCTGAGCAGCAATGCTGATGGCAATCTCCTGGACGGTTTTTGAACCGATAGACAGTCCGATGGGGGTGTGAATGGCTGACCACTGCTCGGGAGTGGCCCATTGCTCATCAATAAACTGCTTTTTCATAATGCCCACCTTATGTGAGCTTCCGATCATTCCAATGAAGGCGGCACCTGAACCGATACAGGCCCTCAGGGCCTCCCCGTCGTGATTATGGCCACGGGTGACAATCACGATATAGGTATCGGGACCGACCTTTATCTCCTCCATGGCAGGACCGATTGCACTGACCACCAGGTGATCGGCATCGGGAATGTGATCCACACTTGCAAATTCCGGCCTGTCGTCCACCACGGTCACTTCAAATTCCAGGAGTGATCCCAGGTGTGCCAGTGCTTTGCCAATGTGGCCACCTCCAGCGATAACCAGATGGGGCATTGGTTTGATGTGTTCCAGGTAGGCCATCTCCACCTGGTGGGGGACACTGCTCAGATCAATTTCGATGAATCCATACCTCTCGGCGTGCTTCAGATGATCTTTGATTACCTCCTTAAATGCAGTATCCATGTCGATGGGAAGGTCCTCATGACCGCTTCCGCTGATCCAGTATCGTCTGATGGTTCTCCCTCTGTCATGTTTTTTGCTTACCCCGGTGAGCAGAAAGCCGTCTGTTCGCCGGGAAAGCGACTCTTCCATTTTTTCCAGGACAGTCAGAAGGGAAGAGGGAGTGGCATCGATCAGCACTTCAGCTTCACCGCCACAAATGGCCCCGTCCGAACCCTGGTCCGAGTCCAGGTTGAAATAGAAATGGTCTGAGGTGCCCGAGATCATCACACTTTCAGCAATGTGTTGTACCTCTCCTTCCAGCAGTCCGCCTCCGACGGTACCTGCCAGGAGTCCTTTTTCACTGAAAAGTGCAGAACTTCCTGGTTTCTGGGGAGTGGATCCTGAAGCCCGTACCACTGTGGCCAACGCGGCTCCGGATCCTGACCGGATCTGTTCAAGTATCTTATGATGGATGCTTCTCATGCCATCCTGTAGATGGGTGGATACTAAATGATCCTGACCAGGGTGATGATCAGGATACAGCAAATCAGCACTGCTGGCGACCAGATTCTGGCCAGCAGTGTAGCAGGGTGTGCACTGTTAGTTGCTGAGATTTTCCCAGTATACCAGCCTGCTGCCAGGTACCCCAGGGGTACTGTAATCATGGAGATAATGATGGCTACAGGTGCCGTATAGATGGCCAGGGGGATGTTGGTGGCAGCATAGAAGCAGGCCACGGTTCCGGTAGCAAATTTTACCAGGGGGAACAGCGCTGTAGCAACCATTGCGGCACCGGCCCCAATCAGAATTCTGTTCAACAGTCTTTTTGAAAAATG
>JAGLPR010000074.1 GCA_023137255.1 Bacteroidales bacterium
AGTATGGAACCGTGGTTCCATGCCACCGGCAGCAACAGTGCATCAAGGAATTTGAACAGGACGGCCATGCCTGCGATAATCAGGATGGGCAGCAGTTTTCGAGTGATGCTCCAGATAAAGGAGACCCAGAAAAATGCGACCCCGGTAAGGATGGCTCCGGTATAGAGGGTGGCACACTTTTGCAGCCCCATTCCGGCTGCAAATTCAGTCAGGCCCCAGACAGACCCAATGGCTACAATAATACCCAGGTAGGGTTTAACGGCTGATGAAGTCATAACGGTTGATAATTTAGCTATATAAATATATGATATTTATTGACTTCATTGCCCTGAGATCGTAACTTGCAAAGGAAGAAATGGCATAATTTTCTGATCATGGAAAATCAGTATATGTGTCCGCATTGCAGGGGTTATTTAAAGGTGGGAGACTGCATTGTTTTTAAAATCCGGAATACCAGGAGGGAGAAAGGTTTGCTGATGATGCATCAGGAGGGGGATAACTACTCCGGCGTCAAGCATCCACTGTTTTATTCTGAAGAGGGAGAACGGATAGATTTCTTTTGTCCGATTTGCATGCAGAGTCTGGATGCATCGTTGGATGAAAACCTGGTCCAAGTTATAATGATCGACTCCAGTGGATATGAACAGAAGATCTATTTTTCCCGCATCGCCGGGGAGCATAGTACTTATCAGGTTTCGTCGATTGATTTGATCCAGTACCTGGATATTTAGTATTCCACCCTACTTACCTGCCTGAGCTGTTTTACTCCAACAAAACAGTATCCTCATTGTTATTTCTGTGAAGGAGGAGACAGAAATGACAGATGAAAGCCTTATTACAATTTTAAACATTCAAGCACTGGGATTTCCCTGGGCTACCCGGGATCCTTTTCTTTTCTGCGTTTATCATGCCGATCACTATCCCGAAGGCAACGGAGAGTTTGGTCCGGCTGCCCCGCTCACAGGCAGGAACCTGGGCAATGATTTTAACCTAAAAGATGGCTGGCGCATGTATCACGGGAAGAGCATTCCCGGATTTCCGGTACATCCTCACCGTGGATTTGAGACAGTCACTGTGGTCCGGAAGGGAGTGGTGGACCACTCCGACTCTATGGGAGGAGCTGGTAGGTACGGCGATGGTGATGTGCAGTGGATGACCGCTGGTAAGGGCATTCAACATGCCGAAATGTTTCCTTTGATACATAAGGAGAGACCCAATCCACTGGAACTGTTCCAGATTTGGCTGAACCTTCCGGCGGCAAAGAAGTTTGTGGAACCTTACTATGCCATGCTTTGGAAAGAGATTATTCCGGTGCATCGTGTGAAGGATGCCGGGGGGCTTATGACAGAGGTTGAGGTCATGGCAGGATCGCTGGAGGGGGTAAGAGCCCCTGATCCGGCGCCCGATTCATGGGCGGCCAATCCTGAAAATGAGGTAGCTGTCTGGCACATTCAGATGGATCCTGGTGCCACCTGGACTTTGCCACCCGCCTCCCGCGGAGTCAACCGGTCACTCTATTTCTTTTCGGGCGACCAAATAGAGATTGAAGGTACTACCGTTGACTCAGGAAACGGCATGGAGCTCAGGGCAGACCGGCCCATAGAAATGGTCAATGGTGAGAAAGAGGGCCGGCTTCTTCTGCTTCAGGGCAGACCCATTCTCGAACCGGTGGTGAATTACGGCCCTTTTGTGATGAATACTAAAGAGGAGATCCAGCAGACCTACCAGGATTACCAGCAGACCCAGTTCGGGGGCTGGCCCTGGCCAAGACCTGACCAGGTGCATCCCGAACAGAAGGGGCGGTTTGCACTCCATACCGATGGCAGGGAGGAAGAGCCCCCAGGACTTTAAATATTCTCCAGGCTGTTTTTCTCACCGCAGCGGTGTAAGCTATTTCCATTGGGTCCGACTGACCCTACAGATGTCATTTCACCTTTGACGGCCACATGTCTGAATAGATTTTCATCAGGCATGGTTTAACTGCAGTAAATATTTGCTGTATGGCGTTTTATATCAGATATATACCAAGAGCGAACTGGTTGATATGGATGTGTTTGATCCTGTTTTCATTCCAGGGATATTCCCAGACCTGTTGTTCAGGGGGAGTACCTTTGTCCGGAAATATAGGTTTTACCGGAGCCGAAACAGGAACCTTACAGGCGGAAGTAAGCTACGACCTGAACTACCTGGCCACCCTGAAGAACGGATCGGAAGTGTACCCGGAAAAATCCAGGAAACGGATCACCCAATCGATTTTGCTAAAATCGGGATACAGTATTACCCGATGGCTTGCTGTGGATGCTTTGTTCACCTACGTAAACCAGGAACGAAAAGTATCCATCCAGGAGCAAACCTACCGCGTTAGCACCCGGGGAGTCGGAGATGCAGTTATCCTTCCAAAGTTTACTCTGTCAAGTATCTCCACAAACGGCCATGAAATACAGCTGGGAGCCGGGCTCAAAGTACCACTGGGAAGTACAGATCTTAAGGATGAGCGTGGAATTACACTAAACGC
>JAGLPR010000075.1 GCA_023137255.1 Bacteroidales bacterium
ATGGTTGTATCTACCAGGGTGCTGGGAAGATTCAACGGGATGAATCGGGAATACCTAGGATCTCAGACCTTCCAATTTGGTCGATCGGGACAAATCTACATGAGTATGGGAGACCAGATGGTCATTGGGAATGAGATCCTTGCCCCTTCACTATCCCTGCGTTTTCGCTATGCAGCACCTGATCGCATAAATGAACAGGAACTGGAAAATACAGGCGGGCGATGGATCAATATTATTCCCGCTCTCAGCTGGCACATCAGGCAGAATACAATATTACATATGGTACCGGAGATTCCTCTTTTCAGTAAGGTAAATGGAACTCAGCTGACACCAACCTTCAGGATGCAGGTAGGTATTTATTACCGTTTTGGCCAGAAAAAGGAAGATAAATCAAAAACATACAGAATATGAAAGGGAGATCGATAGTTGGAGTGTTGCTTTTAGTGGCAATAAGCCAGGGTTGTGAAAAGAATATTCCCGGAACGGGAAGTACATCAACGACAGGAGGTTCAGAGAATGATCTTTGGTCTATCCCCGTCTCAAAGGTGTTTGATGGGGGACCGGGTAAGGATGGGATACCGGCCCTTGAAGAACCGCATTTTATTCCGGCCGTCGAAGCGGACTATATGGATGAAGATGACCTGGTGATCGGTTTTGTACAGGGTGATGATGCAAGGGCGTATCCCCATCGTATACTGGACTGGCATGAGATCATCAACGACCGGGTAGGCGATGTGAACATATCTGTCACTTATTGTCCGCTCACTGGAACGGGTATTGGATGGAACAGGGAGATAAATGGCAGCGTGACCACCTTTGGCGTATCAGGCTTACTATACAATTCCAACCTGATTCCCTATGACAGACTTACGGGCAGTAACTGGTCGCAGATCATGCTGGAGTGTGTAAACGGTTCGTTGCTCGGTATCGGTATAGAGACTTTTGCACTGGTGGAGACCACCTGGCTTACATGGAAGGATATGTATCCATCCACGAAAGTCGTATCCACAGAAACTGGATATAACAGGGATTATGGACGGTATCCGTATGGCAACTACCGCACCCGCGATGATTTCCTGATTTTCCCGGTGACCAATGAGGATGATCGGCTTCCCAACAAAGAGAGGGTCCATGGGATCTTATTACCGGGTAGTACCAGGGTCTATCCGATGTCACTCTTCGGAGATGGAGTGACAGTCATCCAGGAAAATATTGACGGCCGGAATATCGTAGTGGCAGGATCTGCTTCAGATAATTTCGCTGTTTCTTACATCAATGATCCCATTGAGGAGATCACTCTGTCGTTCACCCCAGTACAGGATCAGTATCCCGTGGTCATGATCGATCAGGAAGGCAATATGTGGGATCTCTTTGGCAGAGCAGTTTCGGGTCCACGTACAGGAGCCCGGCTTGAACATGCCAGATCATTTATGGGCTACTGGTTCTCCTTTGCAGCGTTCTATCCTGATGTTACCATTTACAGCCTTTGATAGGGCTCATAAAGTAACCAGGTATCGGGATCGAGAAGTATCTCTTTTGCTTCGAAGGGCACTTCAATGGTAAATATATGCTCTGATGCCCTGATGGACAGAGTTTGTCTGACAGATTCTCCAGCATCGTTCTTCATTTCAACCTCAAGCGGAAAATTGAAAAGATGTTGTTCCTGATGCTGCTTTATGTTGAGCTCAATGGTTCGCCCTTTTTGCTTCCAGCTGAATGAGAGAACCGGGTGACCCGCCTGGTGGAACCATTGTTGGAAGAAGGCACTGTACTCCTTCCCGGTAACCGATTCCACCACCTCCAGGAAGTCCCCGGTAAGGGCGTTATCATATTTGAACTTCTCATAAAAGGTTTGTACACACTCCCTGAACTTCTCGTCTCCCATATCGTGCCGGAGCATGTGCAGTACCCAACCCGCTTTTTCATAGGAGTTTTTATTCAGCAGCCGGGTGGAGACAGGAAGAGTGGTATCCACAATGGGAGCAAGTCGTCGTCGGGCAAACCGCAGCACTTGTCCTTTTTCATCCAGCATGGAGGCTACAAATGCCTCCCGGCCATGGGTGTGTTCAATATAAAGATCCGTAAGGTAGGTGGCAAATCCTTCGCTGAGCCAGATATGGTGCCAGTCAAGCTCAGACACCGCATCGCCGAACCACTGGTGAGCGATCTCGTGGGCAAGCAGGTTCTCGATACGCTGCTTCCCCGAAACACTTCTCTCATGGTAGAAGATGCAGCTGGCGTTCTCCATCCCTCCGTAAACGGTTTTGGACTGTACATTGGCCAGCTTTTTAAAAGGGTAAGGGGCAAGATAGGATTCAAAATAGTCCAGTGGTTGAATGGCCATGCTGTAGTCGCGGAAACCCTCCTTCTTGTTCTGGGGGTAGATCCAGGAGGAGACCGGAATGCCTGAGGCACTTTTCAGATGCTGCACCTCAAAAGGGCTTACCCCGATGACCATCATTTTGGTGGAGAGGGGGTAGGAGGTCTTCCAGTGTGAAGTAATCCGGCCCTTTTCCCGGAACTCATCCTGTTTTGTTCCCACGGCCACCACCCTGTAGTGCTCCGGGGCGTGAACCAGGAACTCCACTACCGCTTTATCGGAGGGATGGTCCACCAGGGGTAGCCAGTGATGCCCGCGGTTGGGCCAGTTGTCACCAAAGAAGGTCCGGTCGCCAAACTTGTTTTCAGAGATGATCAGTCCGTCCGAAGGGATTCCGCTGTATTTGATCCTGTAGGTTCTTCGCATCCCTTTAGTAGCATAGGGGATGGTGAAGGAGATTTGGTCAGAAAGTTGAAGAAAGCTTACCTCCTTGCCGTCCTCAGTAAGCTCTTGCACAGTCATGCCGGTGGTGTCTGTAAGGCTGTAGGAGAGGTCCAGGTAAAACTGGTCCACATCCTTTAGAAATTCAATTTCAATATCTGCAGTACCGTATACCAAATCGGTGGAGTCGTTCAGATCAATTTCAAAACGGTAACTAATTACATCGATGGCATCGTACCTAAGATGGTGATCCTGTCCGGAAGCCAGGGTCAGGAATAGAACCAGTAAAATAAGAAGAGCTAGAGAGGATCTGAAGAGGGACATATCGGGTGTTTTACAGGAAAAATGCAATTTAAGAATTATATTTATTGCATGGATCACAGCATTTTTATGGACAAGGCCAGCACGCCTACTGACGGAGAGCTGAAGCATGTACTGGGGGATAAATATGAACTCTGGATGGAGATCCGGGAGCGTGTGTTTCTGAAATACCCCGACGGAAAAGAGGAATGGAATTTCCCGGGCAAGAAGTATGGCTGGAGCTTTAGGATCAAGGATAAGAAAAGAGCCATCATCTACCTTCTTCCCATGAGAGAGGAGTTTATGGCTGCCTTTGTTTTTGGAGGGAAGGCCTTTGAGGCTATTAAGGAGAGTGAAGTATCCCCTCAGGTCGTTTCAGACCTGGAGTCTGCCAGAGTGTATGCAGAAGGAAGAGGTATACGGATACCCGTTCCCGACAGGGCCGCTCTGAAAGACATCTTTACCCTGATTGATATCAAGCTTGCGTTCTAAGGAGAGGATCAGGCTGTTATTTGGCCTTCTTGAAACTGATGGCCATGCCGCCTCCCTTGCTGTTCACGGTGGTTTTATAATTCTCCTGCTCCATTAGAAACTCCAGGTAATCGCTGTTCCATCCTCCGGGACGATCCGATATATTGTGGGTGGTATAACAGCCATTCACCTTCAGTTTTGGGTCGACTGCCTCAAAATAGTTGCGGTACCATCCTTTATCTGCATCGCTGAATACAAAATCGAAGGGGCCTTCCAGTTCCGGGACCATTTTGTGCGCATCGGCCAGCCGGGCATCGATCAGGTGGGCTACACCTGCTTCCTCGAAGTTGGTCAGGGCCTGTTGGTGTCTGGTTTCATTGATCTCAATGGTGATCAGTTTCCCTCCCGTCTTACTCAGGGCATAGGCCATCCAGATGGTGGAGTGACCGGTGGAAGTGCCTATTTCGAGGACCGACCGGTAGTTATTTTCAAGGATCAGGTTGTACAAAAGCTGTCCATCGCTGGTAGGGACATTCATATCGTGCCAGCGACCACGCTCCTTGAGGAAAGATTTTACTTTCTGGTCGATGATTGGCTGTTCCGCCTCCTGGGAGTAAACGGGAAGCGAACAGAGCACAAACATCAGAAAAATGATCGCAGTTGCGTTGATTTTTAAATTCTTCATACCCAAATTTACACCATTTACCGATTTTCAGCCGAATCCTCTCCTGTAAAGTGATAGTCAAGGCAGCTTTTCCCTAATTTCGAAATTAAAAAGTCATGAGTACCAAAAAGCACGATGGACATCCCCACCTTACCGGGGAGCATAAGTATGGCGATGCAGGACAGCTGATCCTCTTTTTCTTATTCCTTGGAGTCTGGATCACAGACTCATTCGTCTTTCACTACTCCACTTTTCTGCGTGAGATCGTTCCTGATTACATTCGGGTGGCAGCAGCCGGACCGGTTCTGATTGCAGGCTGGTACCTGGCCCGCAGGGGGATGAAGGAGGTTTTCGGTACTAATAGGGAGAAGCCGGGAGTAATTACTGCTGGAGTGTTCCGCATTGTCAGACATCCCATCTATACGGGGGCGATTCTGTTTTACCTGGGATCCATTCTGATTACACTTTCCATCGCTTCTGCCGTATTCTGGCTGCTGATCATTGGCTTCTACATCTTCATCTGCAGGTATGAAGAACGTATTCTTACAGAAACCTTTGGCAATGATTACCTGGAGTATAAGAAGAAGACCGGAATGCTCTTCCCAAAACTCAAATCATAAGCCCCACTTTCAACTTACGCCTTTCGACTTTTAGCTTTCAACTGGTAAGCTGGCAAAGCCAGCTTATCCCTTCACCGCATACTTGTAAAGGGTGGCAAAGGTGGGCTTCTGACCCTGGATCAGGATGGCGGTTCTGAAGATCCGTGCTCCAATCCAGACCGTAAAGATGGTATAGAGGATCACTCCGATTAATCCAACCACAGGCTGCCACATGGGAATGGTGACCGAAGATGCCATCCGCATAACCATTACGGTGGGAGTGAAGGGCGGGATCAGGGCTATGGTGGTGGCCAACGGACCGGTGGGATCTGCAATGATTGGTGCAATCAGGAACATGGGAATAATAGCGGGGAGAATGCCCGGAAAGGTCAGGGACTGTGCATCCTTGTTGTCGTTGCAGGTGGCGCCCAGGGCGGCCATGCCCGATCCAACCATCAGGACAAACAGTATGGTATAGATAAAGAACCAGGGCAGCACATCGACCGGGATCATTGATTCCATCCCAATGTAGTTCAGGGTAAATACACCCGCTGCCACATAGATGGCCGCCGTAGTGAGTGAGACACCAATGCCGCCCATTACTTTCCCCATCATAAACTGGAAGGGGGTAATGGTACCAAGCAGGACTTCTGCAATTTTTTCATTCTTCTCTTCCATCACACTGCTTAACTGGGGAATGGCACTCATCATCACCAGCATAAACATGAGGATCAGCATGACATAGGGTACCAGGAAGGTCTGAAGCTCATTGGTTTTCTCAGCTTCCTGCTGTTCGCCCGTTTT
>JAGLPR010000076.1 GCA_023137255.1 Bacteroidales bacterium
TTCTTCCTGACATCTGCTTTCTTCCCGGCATTAGTATTTTCAGGTGCAGGGGCTTCTTTTCTTTTGGGCACCTCTTTTTTCTCTTTAGGTTTCCCTTCCGGGATTTCAGGAGGAGTGGACTTTTCAGGAGCTGCCTTCCTGGTTTTTGCCTTTTTCACTTCCGGCTCATTTTCGACAGGTTCTGTTTCGGGCAGCAGCTCCTCGATTACCTTCACCTCATAGTTGGATAAGCGTTTACCTCTGGCCTTATGGCTTTTGATGCCTATGAAATCGGCTACTTCAATGATTTCCGAGTTACGGTCCTTATTCTTCCCGCCGAATTTAAGCTCCAGGCGCGGATATTCAACTTCGGTAATTCTGATGAGACGCGATTCAGGATGCTCACCAATAAAGCGGGTCTCCCTGGCACCCGGATCAATAAGGAACCGCTTCAGGTAGTAGTAATTCTGTTCGCCATCGTAATAGGCCGCCGACCATATCTTACCCTCACGGTACTTCTCAATGATCTTAAGATCATCTTCGAAGTGGTTGCTCAGGTCAAAATTGCAGGTGCGGAAATTCCCTGATTTTGTGATCACCAGGATGCTGTCCTCGCCGGAGAATTCCCCCAGGAAAGTGCCCCTGGCATCCACATTCAGGCGCATCACATCCTCGTCGAACCAGATTTTCCTTCCGCCCAGGGTGGAAACTCCCTTCTCTTTCATCACGATCTTCTGCACCGAAAATTTGGTGAGGATATTTCCCAGAGCCCCTCTTCCCTTGATGGCCAGTTCGGCAAAGTCAAATTCGAAAATAGGATTCTTCAAACGGGGCCTTGGCCGAAGGTATACCTTGATTACCTCTCCTTCGCCATTTGGGTTGGCGCTGAAATAGAGAACTTTGGTGTGTTGGTGCTCCTTACCAATATTGTACTTCTTGTCGCGGGTGATCCCGGTTACCGGGGCACGCTTCATCATCACATTACCCGAATTGCCATCGAAATAGACCACATTGTAGATGGTTCGGTTGTCATTTCTTTTGAAGACCGCTGCATGGATAATATCTTTGCCTGCAAAATGTTTGTCCGCTACCTTGGAGATGGTGTAGTTTCCGTTCTTAAGGAATACGATGATATCATCTATATCGGAGCAGTCACCTACAAATTCATCCTTCCGCAATCCGGTACCGATAAAACCATCTTTGGCATTCATGTATAGCTTCTGGTTGGCCACCACCACTTTAGTGGCTTCGATACTTGCAAAACTCCTTAGCTCAGTTTTTCGCTCCTTTCCCTTGCCATATTTCTTCTTAATCTGTTTGAAGTAATTAATGGCAAAGGTGACCAGGTTATCCAGGTGGTTTTTCACCTCTTCCATCTCCTCTTCCAGTGCTTTGATGTGCTCATCGGCCCTTTTCACATCATACTTGGAGATGCGTTTGATCTTTATCTCTGTGAGTTTGATAATGTCTTCGCGGGTGACCTCCCGCATAAAAAGCTTCTTGTAGGGATCGAGTCCCTTATCAATGGCTTCAATCACACTCTCCCAGGTCTCGCACTCCTCAATGTCGCGGTAGATCCGTTTTTCAATAAAGATCTTCTCCAGGGAGGAGAGGTGCCAGTCCTCCTGCAGCTCCCTGAGCCTGATTTCCAGCTCCTGCCTGAGCAGCTCCTTGGTATGTTCGGCATTGACCCTCAGGATTTCGCTTACCCCCACAAAACGGGGCTTGTCATCATCAATTACACAACAGTTGGGCGAGATGGAGATCTCACAATCGGTGAAAGCATAGAGCG
>JAGLPR010000077.1 GCA_023137255.1 Bacteroidales bacterium
TTCCCCTTTTCGTTGGCTTTGATGATCGATTCTATCATGCTAACAGTGGTCTTTCCGTAAGGAAGGTCCTTGATTACAAGGGTCTTATTATCCAGCTTGTCAATCTTCGCCCTTACCCTGATGGCTCCGCCTCGTGCCCCGTCGTTGTAACGGGATACTTCTGCCGAGCCCCCTGTGGGGAAATCGGGATAGAGCTCAAATCCTTTTCCCTGAAGGAATTTGATGGAGGCGTCGATGAGCTCGTTGAAGTTGTGCGGAAGGATCTTGGAGGAGAGCCCTACAGCAATCCCTTCGGCACCCAGTGCCAGCAGAAGCGGGAATTTTACCGGTAGGGTGACCGGCTCTTTATTGCGTCCATCATAGGAGAGTTTCCACTCGGTGGTTTTATTGTTGAACATCACCTCGTTGGCAAATCCCGACAAGCGGGCTTCAATGTACCTCGATGCCGCGGCTCCGTCACCAGTATAGATGTTCCCCCAGTTTCCCTGAGTATCGACCTGCAGCTCTTTCTGACCCAGCTGGACCAGGGCATCTCCAATGGAGGCGTCCCCGTGGGGATGGTACTGCATGGTGTTCCCGATGATGTTGGCTACTTTGTTGTACCGGCCGTCATCTATACGTTTCATGGCATGCATGATGCGGCGCTGCACCGGTTTCAGTCCATCGGTAATATGGGGTACAGCACGTTCAAGGATCACATATGAGGCATAATCGATGAAATAATCCTCATACATTCCTGTGAGGTGGGTGATTTTTACATTATCCCCGGAATGTCCCTCTTCGTGGTGCGTATCCAATGATGTATCGTCAAATGCTGTCATTTCTATCTATGGAGTTGTGGAACGATCAGGCCACTTCAACCGGATCCTCTTCCACCCTTAGCCTGTTTATAATAAACTCCTGTCGCTCGGGTGTATTCTTCCCCATATAGAAACCAAGAATTTCCTTTAAGTCGTCATCTTTCTTCAGGCGCACAGGTTGTAGCCTGATGTCGGGACCAATAAAATGCTTGAACTCTCCGGGTGAAATTTCACCCAGCCCTTTGAACCTGGTAATCTCAGGATTTCTTCCCAGCTTTTCCATGGCATGGGCTTTTTCCTCATCGGAATAGCAGTAAATGGTCTCTTTTTTATTTCTGACCCTGAACAGCGGGGTTTGCAGGATGTAAAGATGACCGTTGCGGACCAGGTTGGGGAAGAACTGGAGAAAAAAGGTAAGCAGCAGCAGCCGGATATGCATTCCATCCACATCGGCATCGGTGGCGACTACCACATTTTTATACCTGAGACCATCGAGCCCGTCTTCTATATTGAGTGCTGCCTGTAGCAGATTAAACTCCTCATTCTCATAGACCACCTTCTTAGTGAGGCCGAACGAGTTGAGCGGTTTTCCTCTCAGGCTAAATACGGCCTGGGTATTCACATTCCTCGATTTGGTTATGGATCCGGAGGCCGAATCACCCTCTGTGATAAAGAGCGTGGATTCATTTTTCCGGTTGTCTTTTCCATTGTAGTGAATTCGGCAGTCGCGCAGCTTCTTATTATGCAGGTTGGCTTTTTTGGCACGTTCCCTGGCCAGTTTCTTGATCCCCGAAATGGCTTTGCGCTCCTTTTCAGACTCCTGTATTTTTTTTAGCAGGGCATGCGCCGTATCACCATGCTTGTGGAGATAATCATCCATTTTGGTAGTCAGGAAGTTCATAATGAAATTCCTGACCGATGGACCCTTGGGCCCGATATCTTTTGATCCGAGTTTGGTTTTGGTCTGGGATTCAAATACCGGCTCTTCCACTTTTATGCTGATGGCAGCAATGATGGAAGTGCGAATATCGGAAGCATCAAAATCCTTCTTATAAAAGTCACGTATGGTTTTTACCAGTGCCTCTTTAAATGCCACCTGGTGGGTTCCTCCCTGGGTGGTATGCTGACCGTTCACAAAGCTGTAATACTCTTCACCGTACTGGTTGCCATGGGTGATGGCCACCTCGATGTCCCCGTTTTTCAGGTGAATGATGGGATAGAGGCCCTCCCCGCTCATGTTCTCCTGCAGCAGGTCGAGCAGTCCGTTTTTTGATTGAAACTTCTGTTCGTTAAATATAATGGTCAGCCCGGTGTTGAGGTAGGTGTAGTTCCGGAGCATGGCCTCGATGTACTCATCGATGAAGTTGAACTTTCCAAACAGTGCAAAGTCAGGTTCAAAGACGATCTCGGTTCCGTTCTTTTCCGAAGAGTTTCGCTGGGGATGATTCTTTACAATCTCCCCCTGGCTGAAATCCACAGCCTTGGCTTTTCCCTCCCGGACAGATTCGATGGTGAAACTGGAAGAGAGCGCATTCACCGCCTTAATCCCCACACCATTCAGACCCACCGATTTCTTAAATACCTTGGAGTCGTATTTGGCACCTGTATTCATCCTGGAGGCCACATCCACCACTTTCCCAAGCGGAACTCCACGGCCGAAATCGCGAATGGTGACCCTGCGTTCGTCAACGCTAACCTCGATGGTTTTTCCAAATCCCATCATATACTCATCGATGGAATTATC
>JAGLPR010000078.1 GCA_023137255.1 Bacteroidales bacterium
ATATACATTCCCGGACGCTTTCGGATGTGTTCTTTCCAGTCCAGGGTCCGGATGGTATCTTCTGAATAATTCGCGGTCATATCAATCTCCTCATTGGCGCCACAAATATAACCAAAAGTATGGCCCGGGCAGCATCCAGTTTTCAACACAGAACTCTTCAAAAGTGGTTGAAAAAAGGCCGGAATCAGGTCCACTCTATAGCCTGAACCTCCATGTGGGTGCGGGCTCCGGGGTGGTAGGTCCCCCGGGAGTCAAAATCCCATTGCCAGCTGTCGCGGCGAATGCCGTCGGGTAAGTCGGTGTAAAGCAAACTCTTGGAGGATGCTTTTCCTTTGAAGGGGATCCTGACCTCTGCGGTATCGGTGACAAGGCATCCCGCTTTTTTTGTAAGCCATTCCAGGTGGAATGCCTGGATGGCAGCGCGGAACGAAAGGGAAAGCTCCTGTTGATAAGGGAGCTTCCGGCGGATGTAGTCGACAAGGAAAATGTCGAGCTGGTTGAGCAGATTAACCGAAATGAATGCATCCGGCTGAATGCCGGAGAGTGGCGGGTTCAGGGAGATCTGTTCCACAAGTCTTGTTGCGGGGATGTTTGATTTGTTTTTCCGCAGGAGGTTCCAGACCTGTTCAATGGCTCCACCGCTCAGGTCCTCTTCCACCAGCTCCACCCTTTCCATGCCAGCAATCTTCTTCCTGATCTGTGGAGGGTGATGGATATCCACCAGGTAGATCTGTTCGAACCTAAGCCTAAGGTCATCCAGGGGAACATCGAGCAGCCAGCCGCTTCCCAGCACTGCCACACTTTCGACTTTTGTACCGGTAAAGGAGCCTGCAATGAAACTGCGAGTTTTTTCAAGGTGGTGTTGCCATTGTGCAGGTTCACCGATGTACCGGTTCATGATTCCCTCCTGGTCCCGGACGAACCCCATGCGCCGGATGATCTTTGCGCCCTCTTTCATTTTGCTACCTTCTCATTTTCCAGCTCCGCAATTCCATCTACCATCCTTTGCCGTACAATTTTGATCAGCATTTTTACATCCAGTTTCTTCACTTCGTCGGCAGGAATCTCATCCAGCACCCTGATGTGGATGGTGGTCTTTCCCTTCAATACCCATGAACCCCGGTCAAAGGTAAGTTCCGAGCCGATATGTACTATGGGGATCACCCCGCACCCCATTCTTTTTGCCAATAGAAAGGCACCCTCCTTAAAGGGTCTCATCTCCATGGTTCTGGAGCGGGTTCCTTCGGGAAAAAGAAGAATGGAGGAGCCCTTTTTCATCTCGGTCTCTGCCTGGGTAAGAAACTGTGCACCCGAGCGCATCGATTCACGTTTGATTCTAACAGAATTGTTCAGTGATAGTACCATACCGACAAATGGCAGTTTGAAATTTTCATCCTTGGAGGTCCATTTAAAATGCCTTCGCAATTTATGGAGGGCAAGGATATCGACCAGCGACCGGTGGTTTGCCACCAGCACCACCGGTCGTTTCCTGGGGATCTTTTCCCGCCCTTCAAGCCGGAGCTTCCAGAAGGGAATCAGGGATTGATAGTGCCACGCCCAGAAGTTCGCCATCATATGCGTGGCTACCCGCCGATGGTCCCACCAGAAGGTGCTGATCCACACCAGGAGATAGAATGGGGTAATAATGACGGAGGTAATGGCCATGGTGATCCAGGCCAGGATGGAGTATATTTTCAGCAAAGTAGAGTGCATTTTAAGATAATATGGAGGAAAAATACAAATTATGGTCCAACCAGAGGCAATTAGAATCAAAAACGGCTATTTTTGAATTTCCCCCAAAAACGCAACTTACCATTGATGAATAGAGTTATTCTGCTGTTTTTACTGGTGTCTATATGTTGGATCACTGGCTGTGTGGAGCGTTATTACCCCCAGGAGGATGACATGAAGACCGGAACCATAGTAATTAATGCACACCTGACCGATCAGCCCGGACACCTGGAGATCTACCCCCCGCTGGTGATGATCGACGGGGTGGCCATATTTGATATCGAAGCAGTACTGGCAGTTTCTCCCCGTCTCATTGAGCGGATTGAAATCGTGAATGCTCCCTATATCCGCGGCAATGTGACCTTTGGGGTCATCATCAGCCTGATTTCTAAAAACAATGACCTGGGATATATCGATCTGCCCTCTTCCGGATTGAAGCTCGATCCGGATGAAAGCGGTGCCATCAGATTCCATACTTCGGATCTGGAGGGGGAGTACGAAATATTGATCCGGGGGAGCGACTCAACAGGCAAATTTCTGGAAAAGCGCATCCCTTTCAGGGTGGAACAATCTGTTTCGGGGTATACTGTTAAATAAATTGGTTCAATCTCTTTTTGTATTTCTCTATCTTTAGTTCAAATGACCATTGACAAGAGAGTGGAGATGGAGGGCAGGCTGGAGGGTCGCAATTTTGAGCAACTTTTCAGGGACTATTTCCCGCCCTTGATGGCATTCGCCAGGAAGATTTTGGTGGATGAGGATGATGCCAGGGAGGTGGTTCACCTGGTTTTTATCAAGCTCTGGGAGAAGCGAAATGAGGTAGATCTCTCCACTTCTCTGAAATCCTATCTTTTTACTTCAGTACATAACCGCAGTTTGAATGTGATCAGGGACCGGAAAAAGTTTTCATCGGGAGAGGTGCCGGAGGTGGCCGGAGAGTGGGATGTAAGTGCACAGATTGAATCGATGGAACTTGAGGGAAAGATTCGTGAAGTCATTGATTCTCTGCCGGAGAAGTGCCGGGAGATTTTTGAAATGAACCGGTTTGAGGGATTGAAGTATGGTGAGATTGCCAGCAAGCTGGATATTTCCATCAAGACCGTGGAGAACCAGATGTCGAAGGCACTGAAGATATTGAGGGAGCAGCTGGGAAAATACCTCACTATTTTGTTGTGGTTGCTGTTGTATACCCTGAATTAGCTTATATGCATTCTGGCATAGGGGTAAAACAGTTCTGGAGTGTGTAACAATTGAATATGTCACAGAAAGAGTCACATATGGATTTTAACAGCCTGGTAACCAGGATGCTTTCCGGGGAGATGAACCCGGAGGAGATGCTTGTTTTTCAGGAGGATCTGAAAAAAGACCCGGAGAAACAGGTATTGCTGGAGGAGTACCGGAAGATCTGGGATTCGGTGGGATCGGTTTCAGAGGCCGGTTCCTATGACCTGGATGCCGAGTGGGCGCTGATTCAACAAAAACTTCCCGGATATGAGACTGGTCCGTCGGAGACCCGTACTGGCAGGAGCCGTTCGCTGCTCTATTACAGCTACCGGATTGCTGCTGTTCTTATTCTTGGCCTGGTGCTGACCTTCTCCTGGTTCTATGTGACCCGCATGGCCGGAATGGTGAGGGTGGTCGCCAAAAACGAACCGGTGGAAGTGGTGCTGGAAGATGGCACCCGCCTGGCGGTCAACCGAAACTCAAGTATCCGGTACAAAAAGAGATTCGGGGAAGCGGAACGCAAAGTGTTTTTGTCAGGGGAAGCGTGGTTCGATGTGGCCAGGGATACAACCAGTCCCTTTGTGATCGATGCCGGTGCGGCCCTGGTGGAGGTACTGGGAACAAGATTCAATGTGAACGCCTACAAAGAGAATCCGGTGGTGGAGATTACCGTAGAGAGTGGTATGGTGGCACTGAGTGCCAAAGAGGACCAGAAGGATCTGATTGTGATGAAGGCAGGAAGCGGCGGGACCTATCACAAATCGCAGAAGGAGCTGACACTGGTTCCATCCTCCAATCTAAACAATATTTCGTGGAAGACAAAGGAGTTGTACTTCGATGGCTCCAGCCTGCGTGAGGTGGCCGACCTGGTGAGCCGGGTATATGGTGCAAACATGGTGATTGTGAACCCCGACCTGGCCTCTTGTGAAATTACCGTGACATTCAAAGATCAATCCCTTGAAGCCATCCTGAAAGTACTGGAGATGACCCTTGACCTGGATATTACCCGATCCGGGGATGAGATCAGGCTGAATGGGAAAGGATGTAATGAATAGCGACATAAGACAGGCATTATGGCTGAAAATCAGCCTGTTGTTATTGCTGCTTTGTGCTGCAGATCCTCTTGCGGCTCAGCAGGAGCACCTCCCCCTTACCCTTCATTTTGATGAGAAGACCATGCGAACTGTTCTGGACAGTATCGAAGTGCAGTCCGGACTCAGTTTTTCATACAGTTCCAGGCTGATTGACGAGCAGGAGCTGATAACCATACATCTTTCGCAAGTAAACCTGGAGCAGGCGCTGGGGGAGTTGTTCCGCAAGCGGAAGGTGGCATTTAAGGTGGTGGAGCGCCAGATCGTATTAAAGAGAGCCAGGCGCCTCAGGGTGGATGTGCAGGCTTCTGTGGTGGCTGATAGCAGCGGGGTACTACCCGTGAGGTTTACAGTAAGTGGCTATGTGAAGGATGCCTTAAACGGTGAGGTGTTGATCGGGGCGACCGTGACCATCCCGGGGGGAACGGTAGGGACCATCACCAACAACTATGGTTTTTATTCCATGACCCTCCGCAAAGAAGTCAGGGAATTGCTGTGTTCCTACGTGGGTTACCGGAACCTGGCAATTCCGGTACATGCAGTTGGGAACCAGACCGTCCATTTTACTCTGGAGAAGGAGGTAGCGCAGCTGCGCGAAGTGACCATCTATTCCGGTGAAGGGGAGAACATCATTCGTACCACCCGAAGCTCCGAGGAGCAGCTTCATCCCGAAGCGGTGAGGAAGATGCCTGCCCTGTTCGGCGAGAAGGATGTAATCAAGTCCCTGGCAGCTGTTCCGGGGATCAAATTTTTTGGCGACGGATCAACCATCTTTTTTGTGAGAGGTGGAAGCCGGGACCAGAACATGATCACCATCGATGAGGCCCCGGTCTACAATCCCACTCACCTGCTGGGATATTTCAGCACCATCGTTCCCGATGCGGTCAAGGATGTGACGATCTACAAGGGAGATTTCCCGGCCAATTACGGGGGAAGGCTTTCCTCCTTAATTGATATCCGGACCAAAGACGGGAACATGAATCGCTTTGGGATGGATGGCAGTGTGGGATTGCTCTCTTCACGTCTTTCAATGGAGGGGCCCCTCTGGAAGGAGCATATCTCTTTTTTTATGTCGGGTCGACGCTCCTACATCACCAGGCCGTTTCAAAAGTGGAACAAGAATATCCAGGACCTGCACTTTTCGGACCTCCACCTGAAACTGAATTACCACATCAATTCCAAAAACCGGGTATTCTATTCCATTTACAGGGGGGAAGACAATTTTGAAGCGGAACAACGGGCAGGTTTCTCTACCGGGATCAACTGGACCAACAGTACCACCATCCTTCGGTGGAACCACCTTTTTTCCGACCGGCTTTTTTCCAACCTGACCCTCCTGGGTTCCCGGTATGATTACCGGCTCTATATGAACATTCAGGAGAATGATTACTGGAATTCACGCATCGATAACCTGACCCTGAAGTACGACTTTACACATTACATAAATACAGGATATACCCTCCGTTTTGGCTTTCTGGCAGCCGGGCATTTTCACGATCCCGGGAATATCTACCTGGGGGGAGCGGAGTGGGACCCGGGATACGATCTTTCGGTCAAACATACTCGCGAGTATGCTGCCTATGTTTCCAACCAGTTTATTATCAACAATGAGCTCTCTGTGAGGGCGGGACTGAGATTTACAGTCTGGCACAACATTGGGCCGGCTACCGAGTATCACATCATCCAGGCCAACGGGAGCGACATTCCCAGGGATAGCATTGCGGTGAGGGAGTACCCCGGGGGTGAGGTGTATCACCAGTCATTTGCAGTGGACCCAAGGATCAGCATGGTCTGGCAACCGGACGCAAGGAATATATTTAAGCTCAGTTACAGTCGCACCAGCCAGTTCCAGTACCTGATTACCAACTCCATCAGTCCGTTCACTTCGCTTGAAGTATGGATCCCCTCCGGACCCAATGTTCCGGATCAGCATGCGAACCAGTATACGATAGGATATACACGCCGGACAGCTATTTCCGGTCTTAGTTTCGAGATTGAAGCCTATTATAAAAAGATGAAGAATCTGATCGATTACCGCGACCATGCCCACATGCTGATGAATCCGCTTGTGGAGGAGGAACTGCGGTTTGGAGAGGGACTGGCATACGGGTTGGAGACCCTTCTGAAGAAGGATCATGGAGCACTCACGGGATGGATCTCCTACACCCTCTCCCGGGCCATTTCGGAGGTGGAGGAGATCAACGGCGGAGAACCCTATCCCACTTACTCCGACCGGCCGCACGATTTTTCTGCTTACCTCTCCTGGGCATTTCACCCTAAACTTACCCTTACAGGAAACTTCACCTACATGACCGGGGCCCCCTTTTCCACTCCCACCGGTTTCTACTACTATGACAACCACCAGGTCCCAATCTATGCAGAGCGCAATAACGACCGCTTGCCCAATTATCACAGGCTGGATGTGGCACTGAACTGGCAGCTGAGCAAACCTGAAAGGAGAAGTATGCATGAGCTGATCTTCTCTGTGTACAACCTCTATAACCGAATCAATCCGGTGGCACTGCATTTTAACAAGACCCTGAATGAACAGGGCGATTTTGTGGTGCCTGTTGATTTTTACACCGATCCGAAACTCTACTCCACCCAGTACTATCTCTATGGGATCGTACCCTCTGTCAGCTATCATTTTAACTTTTAAGTCATGAAGCAGTATTATAGATTCAGGAACAAGTGGATTGGGAAGGGAATACTACTTATGGCAGCAGTCACCCTGTTGCTCTCCTGCGATAAACAGGTGGACTGGGATCTGAATTACCAGGAGGTGGACCTTCTGGTGGTGGAGGGGAAAATCACCAATGAAGCGGGGCCACATGAGGTCAGACTGACCACACCCCTGTATGAGATGAACGGTATCCCGGAGCCGGTTTCCGGTGCGGAGGTGGAGATCAACGACGGTACTGCGATCCATGAGCTAAGCGAGGATCCGGGTCGGGCCGGGGTATATCTTACCCCTCCCGGGTTTGTCGGAGAGGTGAACCACTACTACCAGTTAAGGATCCGGCACGGATCAAAGAGGATATCAGCCGTTACCAACATGGTAGAGGTTACCCCGTTTCAGCACATGCATGTCTACCCGGTCCAGGATGATCCTCCCCTGCTGGGTGCAGTAATCAACGACAGCGATGTGCCGGCTATTGTGCGTATGGAACTGGACTGGAGCCATGTACCGGGATATGAAAACGAACCCGATTCGGCCACTCATGCCGTGGTCTATCATTATACCCTGAATGGTGTGGATGTGAATAAGCTGTTTAAGCCCGCCCAGGAGCAGGTAAGATTTCCACCGGGTACACGGGTATTCCGCGAAAAGGAGTCTGTGAACGGATGGTATGGCGAATTTCTGAGGGGAGTGTTGTCCGAAACTGACTGGCGGGGCGGAATGTTTGATGTGCTTCCCGGGAACGCCCGCACCAATATGCAGGGAGAGGCCATCGGTTTTTTCACAGCAGCTGAGTTAATTCGCGATACCATTGTGATCAGATAGAATTATCTCTGAACTTCAAAAGTATAGGTAAACTTCACTGTGATGTTTCGCTGATCGTATACAGGCAGATTGGGCACCTCCCGATCGAGCCAGGTATTGCGACCCTCATTAAACACCACATAAAGGTCGGTGCCCTCTCTGGGATTGTATCTGAACCGAATGTTGGAAATAACCTTATTAATGGCGCTGTTGTACTGAACAAAAGCAGAAAGTGAGACTTTGGTGGAGAACATATAGAGCGCCCTCAGGCCTGCAATGTGGTTATTGAGGATCTGGTTGCGGTCGGGAAACCGGATGAGGTCCAGCCGGTAGATGCCCCCCAGTTCCACAGAAGCACCCAGGTTCCATTTGGGTTCCATGCTGGGAGACAGTTTGTACCCGTCAAAGTAGCCTCCTCCTTCAAACTGGAACACAGTGTAGAACGAACGGGTACCGGGAGTCTGTAACATCATCTCGGCACTCAGGTACTGGTACTTACCTGCCGGAACAACCACCGGGTCGGCTATTTCAAACTCCTCCTCCAGCTGATCAATTCTGTAAACCAGACCCACGGAACCCATCCAACTATTTTTTGAACTAAAGAACCAGGTGGGATTGAGGTTATATATCATCAATGAGTAATCAGGGATCCGGTAAAAAATATAGTTGAACAGCCTGATGTAGTGGGACTGCAGCCACGACTCATCCGGGGAGATCCAGGTATATTGCAGACTGGGTGCGCTTGCAACGAAGTCATCGATCATTTTAAATCCTATGCCGGGATCAAAAGCTGTCCCGGAGTAGGCAAATCCGGCCGAGTAGGACAACCCCTCCTGCTTTCGTCGCTCCCAGTTCATCATGATCCTGGAGGGATCCATGGAGAGGGGATTGTTCTCTGCACTGTCCCGGAAGGTCTGTGCCCAGCGGAGGGTCAGGTAGTCATCCCCAAATACCCTGACTACTCCGTCTACTCCGTAAGCAATATTATAAGTTCCATCAACTCCCAGCCTGGAGGTAACCATGCCCCCCACGTAGGAGTATTCATTAAAGACTCTCTTCTTTACCCGGAACGCGCCGAAATTCTCTGAAGGCAGGTCATCAAATGATGCAGTCTGAAGATTCAGAAGACCAATGTCCCAGTTGTTGATCCTGCTGTTTAAACGGGCGCCTCCCCAGATCCTCACCGGATCTCCTTCGTACAAACCGATCTGACGGCTGTAAAACAGGTTGTCCTGACCACCCAGGGAAAAGTCAAATATGCTGCTCCGTTCCAGGAAGAATTTCCGCTTCTCCGGGAAAAACAGGCTGAACCGGGTCAGGTTAAACTGCTGGTCGTCTGCCTCCACCTGTGCAAAATCGGTGTTGACTGTAAGGTCGAGCACCGTATTTGGATTGATCCCATACTTGATGTCCAGTCCAGGTTCAAACTTAAAGTCTTCGCCATACTCATAGGCGGTCTCAGCATCGTTCAGTTCATTCTGTTGTTCGAACCCGGTGAGCAGGTAGGGAGTGATGTGTAGTGGTTTTTTTGGGCTCAATTCTTCAAACACCACCTCTTCATAAAGGGAAGGTTTTAATGTGCTGGTGGGACCCCATTCGTTGGAGATGGCCGGGAAGACATCTCCTTCATCTTTGGCAGGGATCATGCGAAAGAAACTGATCCCCATCACAGTTTTCCCCTCTGTATCCTGGAAGCGCAGACTGGAGATGGGAATTTGCATCTCCACGTACCATCCCTTATCGTCATAGCTTGTTTTTACCTCCCAGAAGGTGTTCCAGTCCATATTCATGGGCATCTGGTCCATGGTGGGGGTTCCGTCATTGCTTACGGCTCCGTCCCAGCGAAGCCCCAGGGGATTGGTGAAAAAAAGCAGGGAGTTCTCCTTGTCATTGTAAGTGTCGAAACTAACCCCGAACCAGTCACAGCTCCGGGAATTCATGTCCCTTTTCTTCCCGATGGCCCGAATATAGGATGGATCAGATACATAAAGTAATGCTCCTACATAAACAAACTGATCGTCATATCCCATCCTGATCACAGATTGTTCCGAGGGCGGATTCCCGAATACAGGCAGATGAGAGATCAGGGGAAAGGGTTCGAGATGCTCCCAGGCAGCTTCATCCGGAATCCCGTCAAACACAATTGCTGAGTTCATTTTCCCAATGACCCGGCGATCCTGATCCTGCGATTGGGCTGGGAGCGTGCTAAACGCCAGGGTGAATAGTACCAATATGAGGGATGCGATCCTAATGGCCGGATAGAATGTTTTGAGGAAGATAAAATTAGGACAAATATCGTTCTCGGTCAAACAACCGACACGATGTCTTTAACTAGTACATCCCTTCCAGCAGATCCTGGAGCCTGCGCTTTAAATGGTCGGCCAGATGCAGAATCCCCAGGATTAGTAACAGGAACCCAAGCAAAAGGATAAAGGAGAGAAACCCGTCACTGGGTCTTCCGGTACCTCCCCAAAGGGGCAGGGAGGCTGTCATCCATAAGGATGCCGCTGTGATTTTTCTTTTTTTGATCATCTTTAAAGTCCAGATAATCAATCATTTACAAATTTAATCGAAAAAAATCCCAAAGTCAATAGGGGTAGACCCAGCGCTAAGGTGTGCTACTAGTGAAACCATAAAAATGGAAACAGTAAACCATTAAATAATTATTCATTAAAAATCAGAAATCATGAAAAAGTTATCGTTTTATTCGTTTGTAGTTTTCCTGCTGGGTATCCTGTTTTTCACTGCGTGTGAAAATACATTTGACAATGGTCCCGGACTGGACGAAAGCACCATTCTACCCGAGCAGCTTTCCATAGATATTCCTTCGGCTCTGTCCCAGGATGCATCAATATTGAAGAGTGCTCCGGTGGTTGACACCCTCAAAGGCAGGGAGATCTACGGTCACCTTCGGTTTTTCATCCATGCGGGTGATCATGCCGGACGTACGGTGAAACATATTATCTATGCCATTCGCAGGTACAACATCGACCAGGTGAAGACAGTCACCTACGAAAGTGAGGATGACGGGCGCATCAAGAACCTGGTGGTGGTGGAAGGACCAGAGTTTGATGGTCGTACCTGGGAGTACGGACTCACCATTACCGATGCGGAATCGGAAGGCGAACCCGATGGCGGAAAAGCCATGCAGATCTTCTGGAATCATCAGAACCCCAAAGAGGGTATTACCCTGATCAAACCTTATAACCTGGATCGAACCAATGAGAGAGAGATGGCACAGGCCATGTTTCGGATCGATTACAGCGGTGCCGGTGAACTGGGGTACGACCGCCACATGATTGTATCCATTGCCGACATGCCGGCCATCGATCCCTTACTGGCTCCTTTTGCCATGGATGGCATGAAGATGTTTGTGGGTAAAAAAGGTGACAAAGTAGACGTTTATGGAAACTCCAGCCATCCCAATGCCAAGTTCCTCACCGAGAAGGTGGGTTACAACTGGGCCTTTGTTGCTTCGGCTTCTGTAGAGGATGATGTGGCTGTGGTTGAACTGGGTCTTCCTCTCAGCACTGTTGATGCAGAAGGCCGCGCCGTTTTATTGGAGGAGAATTCCATCTACAATGTGCTTTACAGCGAGGTGAAAACTATCTGGCCCCATGCAAGTGATGAGATCCTGAATGCATGGCTGACCAACACCGAAGCTCCCGGTTTCTTCAACAAGCATGGTTTTATTCAGGGGGGTGAGGCTCCCGGAGCTGAGTATCTCCCGCTGGTTGACAGGATTGCCGGACTGGCTCCGTATAATCCCAAGGCCATTGCCAACCTGGAGATAAACTTCAATTAGGGTTAATGATAGAGTGATCAACCGTTTTCGGAGATCCCAACCCCGTTCGCTTTGGCGGACGGGGTTTTATTTTTCCTGTGGAGTTATGTGATCCATGGGATGTTCATTTCTTCTGCCAGAAGGTATCCGATTATTTGTTTAATTTTAAGTTATATGTGGAAGCGCTTAGGAAAACTGCTTCAGATAGCCCAGGGAGACCGGTTCATGATTGCAGCCTTGCTATTGCAGGCTTTCTGTACCGGAATTTTTGCAGGCAGCCTGGAGCTTGGGGTCAATACTTTGTTCCTGGAAAATGTGGGTGCCGATGGCTTACCCCTTGCCTTTATGGTTTCGGGAGCGGCTGGTATTCTTGTAGCCTCAGGTTACAGCTATTTTAGCAGGCAGTTGAGGGTCCGGGCTTACGGGATCCTGAATCTGGTGGTGGTACTTGGAGTGACCGGAGTGTTACTTGTTGGTTTTATAATGTGGAACGGTGCGGCGGAGGACCTTTCTAATTTCGTTTATTACACTGTTTTTGCCTTTTCTTTCCCCCTGGTCCTGATCACTCTGCTCGGTTTCTGGACCACTGTTCGGGGATTTCTTACTCCAAGCCGGGGGAAACAGTTAAGCGGAATAATCGAGCTTGCCCTGCTTGGGGGGATGCTGCTGGCATTCCTGGCAACTCCGGTACTCGTTGGTCCTGATTTCGGGATCCATTATATACTCTTTATCGGATTGGGGAGCCTGGTCATTGCTTCTGGTTCTCAGCTCTATGTGCTTTCGGGTCATGGCTCGCGCCGTGGGCCATTCAGTAGCAGGGTCCAAACTTCAGGTCCCTACAAACTTTTCTCCCACAGATACACAGCCCTGATGGCTTCTTTTGTGGTGATGGGGATCATGGTGGCCGTACTCCTGCAATATGTATTTCTGTCCGAAACCGGCAACAGGTTTT
>JAGLPR010000079.1 GCA_023137255.1 Bacteroidales bacterium
TCCCTGAAAGACTCCATGGAGAATCCTTCCATGAACCTGGTCTACCAGTCGCTCGATCCTCGGGAGAGGATCAATGTCCAGACAGGTATTGAAGGGATATTGAGCCAGGTTGGAGTTTTCTGTGTTGGGCTGTTCCTGCTCGGATTTGTCAGGATAAGGTTTGAAGAGCCGTTCCATGTGACATTTGTGTTGTTTATTTTACTCATAGGATGGTTTTTTGTGGGTCGGGCGCTTTATCAGGGGTACCAGAGGCTGTTAAAAGTGACCCTTGAATCGGACCGCATTCTCGATCCGGTGGATCTGAACTTGAAGGAGATCGTTCAGTTTGATCTTGAGAACACAGCATTCCCCACAGAATTACTTGATTTCAATCCTTACTATTTTCTACAGGGTTCCAGGGATAAATTGATGTTGCTTCTCTCTCATAAGCGACCGGAAATTCGTGAGATGGCCTGGGATTATTTTATGGGAACCTCTCCGGGAATGTATGAAGTGACTATCAGGCAACTTCTGGTAAGTGAAAAGGAAGTAAAAATCAAGGAGAAGATAAGAGAACTGAGCAAGCGGAAATTAAAGACCAAACCCAACCTGCAGGAGGCTTTTATCAGGGAGCGTCTCAATAAGTTTAGCAAAGTCAGCAAAGAGCCGGAAGATACCATTGGTGATGCATTTCAGTCGGAGAATAATCATGAGATCTTTGCGGCCCTCTACCTTGTTGCTGAGGAGCATGACAGCAGTCATCTGAACGATGTGATATCCTTGTTCGGGGATGAGGATCTCCAGATCCAGAGTGCAGCCATCTCCACTGCCGGGTCAATTAAACTGGGAAACAATGGGGTGAAAATCATCGATAAGCTCGATCATCCCGATCTGTACCCAGTGGCATGGTCGGCTATTGTAAATCAGGGAGAAAAAATCCAGGAAGAGCTTGAAACAGCCTTCTACAAACCCGATGTGAGCATCGTGCTGCAGAAACGCATTGTCTCTGCAATTTCAGCTATCGGAGGTGACCGAGCCATACAGTTCCTGCTCCACACGCTGGAATACCAGAATCGTGAGGTATTTCAGGCAGTGGTTTACGGATTGTACGAGACTCAGTTCCAGGCTGCAAAGATCCAGGAGGTCATGATACAAAATGCCATTCTCAGGATGGTTCGTGCAGGAACCTGGATCATGGCTGCTAAAATTTCAGTACGGGCAGATGACCCCGGGGGATCTATTGCCAGGGTCATCGAACATGAGTTATGGGAGGTAAATGAATTGATCCTGATGCTGCTGGCCATGATCTTTGACAGGCGCTCGGTCCACAGGATCAGGATCAGTCTGCTCGACAGGCAATCGGACGACCGGGGCATGGCCATAGAGCTCTTGGAACTATTGTTAAATCAACCCCTCAAACCGGTCCTGGTAGCCTATTTCCATGACGTTTGTGTAAGAGAGAAAATTGACAAGATCAAGGTTTTTTATTCGGTAGATGTGTTCCCGGTGGATATCCTGTTGAAAAGGATCCTGAATCGAAATGGTACCCAGCTGGGCGATTTTATCAGAATCTGTGCACTGGAAAGGATGGGGAGTGAGGATCGCTTCTTTGACAAACAACAAATTATTGCACAGGGATTTCACCCCAATCCAAGGATTCGGGAGATAGCTGCCCATCTTCTGAAAAAATATGATCCGGAACAGTATCAATTGATTTCCGATAGACGGGACTTTCCAAACCATATTTCTCCCATAGATGATCATATGGTTCAATGGTACATCGAAACCACCATGGAGCTGACTACGTGGAAGTTGTTCCAGAAAGTCGGGATCAATTCACTGTTTTCTCTGGTTACCATAGCCAGGCCCTTTTCCGAAAAATCGCAGGTGAATGAGAATAGCGTGATTCTTGTCAGATCGGTTTCAGCTGAGGAGTTTTCAACTCTTTCAGACGGGATCGCAATAATTGCATCCCATCAGCCTGAAATTTTGGAGCAGATTCATTATCTTGGCACTATCGGAGCATGCGAGGCATTCCTGGTTGACAGGAAGGAGTTTATTGAGCTTCTGTTTGATGACAGGGCTCTGCTGCATGTATTCTGCAGTTTCTTAAACCAGGCTAACCAGAAGTCGGTTTAAGAAATTGGTGTGGTTGATATCGATATTAAATGAAGGGTGAACCCTCAATAATAAATACCGGGGTGACAAGGAAGAACCCATTTCCGGGCAGCAGGCCTTTTGTATCCGCAGAAGACAAATTCTTCTATGGACGAGAGGGTCCTGTTTCTGAACTTGTGGATACCCTTCTGGCCAACAGGTTTGTGGCCCTGGTTGGGGCTTCGGCCAGCGGAAAGACCTCCCTGATCCAGTCAGGTATCATTCCTGCACTGCTTTCTGATAATAAGAGGGAGTGGATCCCGGTATCAATTCGCCCGGGTGCTCAGCCCATGTTAAGCCTGATACGCGGATTTCAGCAGGTGTTCCCCAAAAAGATTTCGGACTTTGAAGTGAACTCTTTTCTGAACGATTCTCAGAATATTGGGGAGTTTATTACAAACAAAGGACTCGGCAACTATCACTACTTCCTGGTTGTGGACCAGTTTGAGGAGCTTTTTACCGGTCCCGCTTCCATCAAAAAGAAAAAAAGGAATGGAAGAAATCCGGAATCGAGGCAATTCATCGAAAACCTGGTAGATGCGGTTGATGATAAAGAGACCGGGATCTATGTTATGTTATCCATTCGCTCAGATTTTCTGGATGTATGTACCTCCTACCGGCTGTTAACCGATCAAATAAACAAGAGCAAGTACCTGCTTCCCCAGATGACCAGGAAGGCACTTTCGGAGGCCATTACAGAACCCATATACCATGCTGGTGCATCTGTTGCGCCGGGTTTTGAGGAGTATCTGCTGAACGAACTGGAGGAGGTGAATCCCAAGCTACTATTTCTTCAGTATGCCCTCCACCATACCTGGGATCACTGGGTGGCGAGGGGCCAGCCTGATCAGCCCGTCTCTCTTGAAGATTTTCAGGCCATCGGGGCACTTAACGATAAATGGAGCAAGCAACTGGAGGATGCATATGATGCGCTCGAATACCGGCAGAAGAAAATTTGCGAGCGAATGTTTAAGTCCATTGCCTTCAGGACAGAGAATCAGGAGTATATAAATTGGCACTCCTCCCTGGACAACATTGCCAGAATTGCTCAGTGCAGCACTGAAGAGGCGATTGAGGTAGCAGAAATTTTCAGAAAGACCGGGGGACCAATTCTTGGTCCCCAGGTTCCGGGCAGTCTCACTCCGGATAGCCTGGTTGAATTATCACATGAGTCTCTTATTACTGTTTGGGAGAGGTTGCAACGATGGATTGATGAGGAAGCGGAGTCGATCACCATCTATCTTAAATTGTCTGAAGCTGCCTCCAACTATCAACAGGGAAGGGTTGAACTCTGGAAACCACCGGAACTTCAAAAGGCTGTTGCCTGGAGAGAATCACAGGATCCTAATCCGGCCTGGGGTGCCCAGTTTGATCCCGCTTTTGAAAGGGCATTGGTATTCCTGAGTACCAGTGAGGAGGAGTATACATCGAACGAAGAGCGTAAGGTGATACTTCTTAAGAGACGAAGGTTGATGACCCGTTCCATTGCCATTATCACCGGGATTGCAGCGGTAGTTGTTTTACTGATTTTCCTTCTTTCCAGAAGCGGGCAGGATGCCCTGGATCAGCGGGACAATCGGGCAGCAATGGGTTCCGGAGAAACCACAGAAACAGTTCCCGAAACATCTTTCAGCGATAGGAGTTCAGTACAGCAGTCCGGAGGGCAGGATTTGGATGATCAGCAGACCGGAATTTCAGAAGAAGCGGGCGATGCGGATGCGGTCGAACCCCTTGTTGAGCAGAGGGAGCAGAGGGAGGAAGCACCAGGGCCGGTGGCGGAAAATGAAACTGAAGCCGATACACCTCAGCCTGAAGTCGCTGATAACCAGGAGATTAAGCCGGACAATAATAACGTCGTACCGGACAACGACAATGTTCAATTCGCTTACGGAACGGTTGAACTCAATGTAGTAAGGGATGTTGCTGAACAGAGTGCGGGAATCTCAAGAAATCCTGATCTTCAGGGATTACTGGCCTACCAGGCTTATAAACTGAATCTGGCTTATGGAGGCGACCCATATGAACCGGATATTTTTAATGGGCTCTACGAAGCACGCAAGAAACTGATCTCAGCCGCATACAACATTTATGGAAACCTGAGAAACTCTGTGAAAGCTATGAAATGGCTCGACAGGACGGGGAGTATACTTACTGCCAGCAGTGATGGAAGCATCAAGATACTGTCTGGCAACCTGGCCGACCGTTTAGCACAAATCCCTCTGGCCGGAACAGGTCTGAATAACGAATGTCTGGGAGTAAGCCCGGATGAGAGGATCGCAGCGGTTGGGACCAACGGGGGTGGATTGGTTTTCATTGAACTGGAAAACAGGGGTGAAGTGATCCATCAAAATGTGGACCAGGGTGAAGTTGTACTTTTCATCCAGAACCTGGGTAATTCAGGGAGTTTCCTTTCTGCAGGGACAAGCAACCGGATCCTGAAATGGGATTATAACAGTTTTAGCAGCACCACCCTGGTCACATCGCCCGACAGGCCAACTGCGCTGGTGACATCCGGCGATGGATCGAGGGCGCTGTTCGGTACCAGGAATGGAAAGTTATATGCGTTCAATGTAAGTAATTCATCCCAGCTGTCTGAGGTAAATAATTTTGGTGGCAATCCGTTGAGAGCTCTGGCATTCAGCCCCGGAGAACGATACCTGGCAACAGGGCATCTCGATGGTTCGGTGAGAGTTCTGTCAGGGGACGGACGAACTACCATTACCCGGTTGTATGGGCCGGGTGCCCGGGTGACTGCCGTAGAATTCAGTCCCAATGGGAAGTTCCTGGTGGCTGCCTCTCACGACGGGAATGTGTACATGTGGAATGTACAAAACCTAAGCAATTCTCCTCTGGTTTTTACCGAGAACAATGGATTTGTCCTCTCCATCTGTTTCAATAGGAACAGCAACTATTTTTACACTGGAAGTGTAGCATATCCCCGTATGGTTGGAAGGCCTACTGAGCCTGATCAGATGGCAGAGGATTTCTGTTCATTGATTGGAAGAAACCTGACCCGGGAGGAGTGGATTCAATACTTCGGAGAGGAGATTCCCTACGAAGAGACTTGTCCGAGATAATTCATTAAAAGCAACCTGATATGCCAAAACGGATTCTCTTATTCTTTCTCTTGTCTATTGGTTATCAGACCTTGACGGCACAGGATGTAGTGGGGTGTACCTACCTGCTCGAAGATGCCAAAGAGGCTTATGCAGGAGGGATGGTCGAGTTGATCCCTGAACTGTTGCTTCCCTGTTTGGGCTCTGATGGATTAACGGGTAGCCCCAGGCGCGAAGCGTATAAACTGGTGATCAATTCATACCTCTTCGATCACATGCCCGAGGAGGCCCATACCCTGATGGATCGTTTTGTGGATGAATATCCGGATTACAGGGCAGGAAGTACCGATCCTGCCGAGTTTGTTCTCTTACTGAATACAAATCTGCTGAGCAAAGGAATCGATCCGGATGAAGAGCCTTTCAATGCAAATGTAACGGAAGGGGATTCGGTCACTGCCCGGCCAGGAAGGGAGAGAAGGCCCAAGGTGCTGGGTGTAAGCGGACATTCACTCGGATTTCATGCGGGAGCAAACGGGACATTTTCACAGCTTATTGAAAGGTACAGTTTTGGAGATATGGACCAGGACAAGGGGCGTTTTGGTGTAAGGCCAGGGTTTCAGATGGGAGCTACTGTGAATTTCCTGATTAATGAGCGCTTTGATATCTCTTCGGGTCTGCTCTATAACCGTACGAGTTTAAAATATACCGCCACCCCTCTCTCTTCCACTTCCTACGAATATATCGAAAACGGGAATCATCTTCAGCTTCCAGTCTCATTGATTTTCAAACTGAATCCTGAAAGCACGGGAATCAGTTATTATGCAAGGGCAGGTCTGGTGGCAGATTACCTGTTTTCTGCCTTCGGGGCCGGAACCCGGAGTTCTGATGAGTCGGTGAATGAGGTCATTGTCGAAAAGACGGATGTGACCGGGTCGAGGAGACAGATCAATTTTTCCGGGATGGCTGGCGCGGGTTTAAGGGTACCGCTTAACAGGTCCTTTTTCTATACGGAGGTCCGGTTTACATCAAGTATACTCAAGTCCAACCGGGCGGAGAACCGCTACCCGAACAATGATCTGACCTGGCTGCTGTATCATGTTGACAGCGATTTCCGAATACATCAGTTCAGTATTTGCACCGGGATTTGCTGGAATATTTCAAATAAGGAGGACCTCTGACATGAGATATGCAATCATCATAGCGTTGTTGGCAGGATTGTTAAGCTCCTGTGAGAGGGATATTTCACCGGTCCAGGCCGAAAAGTTTGTAAAATTCTATGGCAGCTACCTGATGGACGACGCAGGGGAGGTAGAGGTACTTGATAATGGCGGGTATGCCATATGTGGCACCGTAACCACTTCTGAATCAGGGAGAAAAATGGTGCTGATCCTTACTGATAAATACGGAAACATGCAGAGTGGCTTCCCAAGGTATTATGCCGAAGAGGGACTGGAAGCCGGAGCCAACTCAATGGTTGTCCTGGAGGGCGGAACTGGCGGATTTCTTTTAAGTGGATTTGTGGAACGCCCGGTGGCTGGATCGCAGACAGTGCAGAAGGATATTTTCGTGGTCAGGACCTCAGCTTCGGGCGAGGAGTTGTGGCAGAGAAGTTATGGTTCCAGGGAAAATGAACAGATCCTTCATTCCATTGAAATGATCGGTCCGGGTTTCATGCTTGCCGGATACCAGGTGAAAAACGGGAGATCGGATATTCTCATCATGGGAGTCACTGAGGAGGGAGATTCAATACGGCTCGGCCTGAACTACAACAATCCTTATGCCGAGAACGCTACTGCCACCTACCTGATCAATACCGGTAAAGACTATATGTGCGTATGCACCTTTGATAAAACAAATGATAAGGGGACAGATATTCTTATTCTCAGTTTTGATAATGAACTGAGCCCGCTGGAAAAGAACCTTTCAGGTGAGCTTGATGAATTCGGGAGGTGTATTATTGAAGAGGCCGGGAACCGGTACCTGGTTCTTGGAAACCGGATCGGTTCTTCAGGCAATACTGAGATGGTGGTGCACTCGGTTGAGAAGGACGGTTTATTTATTACAAATACCGAGCTGGTTGCAACCATTTCTGAAAGTAACGCAGACCTTATAGGGAAGAGAATGATTGAAACAATGGATGGCAGGTATGCCATTGTGGGAACAAGGGAAGTGGGAGGCAACAGCAATATTTTTCTGCAGTTTCTCTCCTCCGGTTACACCGTGGAAGAACAGGTATCCTATGGTGCCTCCGGGGTCCAGTCAGGAACCGATATAGACAATGTAGATGACGGGGGAATTGTTCTGCTGGGCACCAACAGTTTTGGGGAGAACAGCATAATCTCTTTGATAAAAACCAGTGAAACAGGGGATCTGTAATGGCTTATTTTACCAGATATCGAATAGTGATACGAAATGTTTTATTTCTCTTTGTCTCATTGATCCTGCTACTTTTTAGTGGTTTGGTATGGGGACAAATTGAGATAGAGAATCTGCCAGAATCTGTATGTAAGAATGATGCCCCCTATCCGCTGGTCCCCATACCCCCTGATGCGGGTGCTGTGTACCAGTTTTCCGGAACGGGTGTCACAGGGAACCAGGCTGATGGTTATTTTTATAATCCTGCAAGTCCCGATGTACCTGTCGGAACCATTGAGATCAGGCTGGATTATACCCCCTCTGGTGGCAGCCAAACAACCTATCTGTACTCCGTTGATAATCGTTTTGTGCCGACCCTGGCTTTTTCGACCACCCCTGCCTGTATTCCCTCCAACGGGGGAGTGGTACAGTTCAGCAACCTGACCAGCGGTAAGTTTTCTGTAGCATCATGGAGCTGGAATTTTGGCGATCCGGGGAGCGGATCTGCAAACAGCAGCAGCGAGGAGGAACCCGATCATTTCTATCCAGCTCCCGGTTCGTGGGATGTCACCCTTTCTGCAGTGACCACTGAAGGATGTTCGGTGTCGCAGGATCAGACCATTACCCTGGCTGACGAGCCTGCAGTAGATTTCACCTGGCTCAATGACTGTTATATAAGGGGGCAGCAGGTTGGCTTCATGGATCGTTCCGTATCAAGGTTTTCAGAAATTAACAGCCTGGTGTGGACCTTCCGGACCACCACTGGTGGAGTGTTGGGCCAGATCGGGAGCAGCTCTCCGGAGGATACCATCTATTTTCCCTTCACCTCTATGGATGACTATAACGTTACCCTGCAGGTCGAGAATGATGCAGGTTGTCCGGGTACGCTTACAAAAACCATTGCTTTTAAGCCGATTCATAAACTCACTGCCTCCGGATATAAAGAAACATTCGATGACATTGATACCGACTGGCTGGTTGATTCGGAGGATGGCAGGGAGAGCTGGGTGCTTGGAGAACCCGACTTTACCGGATTCAACCCGGTTGCGGGTGACAGGGGATGGTATACAGTATTACCTGCTCATACAGCCGGTTATGTTGAGAGTTCATGGGTTCAGAGTCAATGTTTTGATCTGTCACAACTGTCGAGTCCCCTGGTCCTGCTCGATTTGATGAAGAGCTTTATACCCGGAACAGATGGAGCGGTTTTGCAGTACCAGGACTTTGTGAGTGAAGGATGGAAGACCATCGGTGTGGTGGGGTCCGGACAGAACTGGTACAACAGCTGGGGGATATTCAATGAACCGGGAGGCAGCAGTTTTGGTTGGGGACTTCCCCTGTTTGAGCCTGATGAAGTGTGGGTCCATGCAGGGTATCAAATAGATGGGCTGGCCGGTCGGTCTTTTGTAAAGTTTCGGGTGGCCATTGGAACCGGAGGCAGACAAGCTTCAGGGAACCAGGGATTTGCATTTGACAACTTTTTCATTGGAGAGCGGGCCAGGAATTCAGTCCTGGAACATTTCACCAACTCTGCCAGTGAAACAGCCGCAGCAGCTGACGGGGTGGTGGAACAATTTGTGTCTGACCATAGCGGGATAGTGATCGACCTTCAGTACCACATGGATTATCCTGGTGAGGACCCCATGAACCTGAACAATCCTCTCCCGCCCTCTGTACGGGCATTTAACTATGGAGTTCCCGGGGTACCCTATGCTGTGCTGAATGGCGGATCCGGACCGGAATTTCGTTACGATTTTTCACATGCTTCAGAAGAGCCTGATGAAGAGGTACTGCTGGAAGCGTCGCTTGAGGTCCCTCCCTTTGATCTGCTGTTGAATGTGGATTTCAGTAAGCACTCCTTTGCAGGTAGTGCAAAGGTAACCTGTATCGAAGACACCTATCCGTCAAATATCCAGCTCTACGTGGTGGTCATTGAAGAGGAGGTCACCGCTTATACAGGTGCCAGCCAGACCACATCTTACCGGAATGTGGTGCTGGAGATCCTGCCCACGCCAGCCGGAAAACTTATGGGCAGCGACTGGGGAGCCGGCGACTCTGAATCCATGAGTTTCAGCTGGGATTATGCGGCTTACGTGGAGGATGTTGATGATCTGGCGGTGGTTGCTTTTATCTTCGACAGAGATCTGGAGAAGATACTCCAGGCAAGTGTCATGAGAGCTGATCCCGGTACGGGAATCGGTGACAGAACAGGCAGCAGGGAATTGCTGGAACTCTATCCCAATCCTGCACATGATTATGTATATATTAATCTTGGAAAGCCGGTTGAGAATCGGGGTCAGATCACAATTGTAGATCTTTCCGGAAGGGTGGTGATGGATTCAGATATTGAACCCGGGTATTCCATCCGGCAACTGGATATATCGAATCTTTCCCAGGGAGTTTACCTCGTAAACTGGGTGGAATCAGGGGTAAGCATGGGACACGGTAAACTTGTACGTACCCGTTGATCAGGATTCATCACTAAGGGTACGGGCAAAATCTTCACCAAATTTAATGAGCCGTTCCGACTCTTCATTGTTGGGGTAGAATCTCGCTTTTGCTCCTTCGGCAGTCACCTTCAGTTTCAGATTTCTGAGATGGTCCTCGATAAGTTTCACAGCCTCCCCGCTCCATCCAAATGAACCAAAGGCAGCTGCTGGTTTTCCCTTATCGCGGATAGGATTGATGACAGAAAACAGCTTATAGACCGGGAGCAGGGTGTTCTGGTTGATGGTGGGGGAACCCACCACAATCCCGTCGGCCCTAACCACATGCTCTTCCAGGTCGCCCAGCAGCATGTTCTCGATATCCACTATATCGACCGTGGTATTAGCTGTTTTTTTCAGGCCTTCCGCTATCTGTATGGCCATCTCCCGGGTATAGCCATAAGCAGAGACATAGGCCACCAGCACCCGGTTATCGCGCTGCGTTTCTTCCAGGTAGCTGTTCGCCTTCTTAGCTGAACTCTCTATCTTCTCTTTCCATCCCGACCGCAGGATAGGTCCGTGGCCCGGACAAACCATCTCCAGGGGCAGGGTTTTGATCTTCTCGATGGCCTTCACCATGAACTTGCTGTACGGCTTCAGGATGACGTCAAAATAGTAATTGAATGCATCGGAATAGTCATCCACCTGGTCATCGAACATTCGTTCGTCGGCGTAGTGGGCGCCAAAAGAGTCACAGGTAAACAGCAGTCCATCCTCTTCCAGGTAGGTATATATGGTGTCGGGCCAGTGCAGGTTTGGAGCACCGATCACCCTTAGTTTTTTATTTCCCAGGTCGAGGGTGTCCCCATCTTTCACCTTCATTGATTTGAAGGGACGGTCTACCATCTCCCCCAGGTAAGTGATTGCCTGTCCGCTTCCCACCACAGTGGCATTGGGAGCAATCTCAAGCAGGTATTTCAAAGAACCAGAATGATCGGGTTCGGTATGGTTGCAAACAATGTATTCAATTTCAGAGGGGTCGGTCAGTGAAAGCAGTTTTTCTTTGAATGCCGGCCAGTATTTCTCCTTGACAGTGTCAACTACGGTCTTCTTCTCAGCTTCAATGAAGTAGGAGTTGTAAGTGGTCCCGTATTTGGTTTCCATCACAATATCAAAGGTGACGATCTCTTTGTCGAGTACACCGATCCAGCTCACATCCTCACTAACCTGAAGTATTTCTGTATTGTCCATTAATCAGTCCGTTTAGGCTGCAAATATAGCAACCTTTCGCGTATCTGCCGTACGATTCATCAGGGCATCTGAGCCCGGGGACTGGTCAAAAAAAACTGCCCCACCGAGGCGGGGCAGTAACTAAAACTCACAATCTGAATGTAACGGACCTTAAACCTTTAAGAATCACCCCCCACATTTGCTTGAGCAATCTGATTTCTTTTCAGTGGCACAACCGTCGCTTTTGGTTGCTTTCTTTGATTTTTCAGCTTTCTTATCGTCTGATTTTTTCTCCTTTTTCTTGGGATCGTCCTCGTTGAGAGTGATCTGGGTAAGTGCATTGTTGCTGGCTGCTATCGCTGGAACACTGATACCTCCAATAAAAAGTGCAAGTGCAATAATTGCTAATGTTTTTTTCATGATCTGTTTCTTTGTTGTGTTATGCAGTTGCAATATAGAAGATCATGATACAGCAGGCTGTTAACAGGATGTTAAATAAGACTTCCAGCTCTTTTATTTGAAGCGTGCCACAGGTGTAACGCCCCCGGTTACTTTCTGGCCCGGGATCACCTTGATTTCGGCATCAGGAGGAAGAAACAGGTCGAGCCTCGATCCAAACTTAATAAATCCCATTTCGCTCCCCTGTGGGGAAGGTTCCCCGGTTGTGGCATAACAGCGGATTCTTCGGGCAACATATCCAGCTACCTGCCTGACCAGGATCGAACCTGAAGGAGTATCGATTCCGGTGGATGCTCTTTCATTCAGGGAGGAAGATTTGGGATGCCGGGCCACCAGGTAGCGGCCCGGGTGGTATTTCGTATAGACCACTCTGCCTTCCACAGGGAAGAAATTGATGTGTACATCATGAATACTCATGAAAATGGAGACCTGGATGGCGGGACCATTCAGAAACTCTTCCTGGTGTACCTTTTCTATTACAACCACTTTGCCATCGGAAGGGGCGGTGATGGTTCTCTCTTCCAGGAACGGAGTTCTCCGGGGAACCCGGAAAAACCGAAGCACCAGCACCAATATCACCAGAGCGATGACCGATATAAGGTAGTTGGCCTGGTAGGGCAGGAACCTTCCTGAAATGATGACCAGGGCCAGGAGCAACACGATGGTCAGAGAAACGATCCATCTGCCTTCACGATGTACTCTTATCATAGCAGAAGCTTTATCAGCAGAATCAGAATAACCACTGCAGGGGCCACAAAGAGGAGGGAATCAAAACGGTCCAGGATCCCTCCGTGCCCCGGCAACAGGTTCCCGGTGTTTTTTACCTTTACAGTTCTCTTCAATCCCGACTCAAAAAGATCTCCGGCAAGTCCCAGTGATCCTATTATTAAAGAGATAGCAAGCCACGTTCCTGCTCCCAGCGTTCCCGTAATCCTCCAGGTAATCCACCCCCCCAGCAGGGTGAAAATCACTCCTCCTGCAAAACCCTCCCAGGTTTTTCCCGGAGAGAGAACAGGGGTCATTTTATGTCTTCCCAGTAAAGATCCTGTAAGGTATGCGAATGTATCGTTGATCCACACCAGGGCAATCACTGCGAGAGGGAGATGGTAATGGTAGCTGTAGTCACCTGTCAGCCATCCAAGAGCCAGGAAACTTGAGTATGGCAGTGCCAGCCATAGAAATGAGAGGAGACCGGACAGGTTAAATCCCCACCTGAGGGTGGAAAAGAGCCAGAGTCCGGCAGGAACAATTAACCAGGCCGGATGAAGGTGGTGTTCCAGGGTGGCAAATGAGAGTGGCAGCAACAGGAATCCAGGAATTGCCTGGATCCATTTTCGGCTGCTTTTTACCTTGTGGAGCAAGGAGTTCAGTTCATTGACGCTTAGTGCATACAACACCAGAGTCATTCCGATGAAGGCATAAGGCCCCAGGAGAATGGATCCTGCCACCAGCACAATTAAGGTGATCCCTGTCAGGGTACGAAGTAAAAGTTCTTTCACTGGTCTTCAAATTGCTTGATCAGCATCTTGGCCCTGATAATATCGTCGCGATTTACATACAACTCCACTTCGCCAAATTTATAGGTTGAGTCCTGTTTGTTGACCAGGAAAGCCACAATGTCATTATCAAACAGCATCTGCCTGATCAACTCTGCCAGGTAGAGTTGATTGGTGGAGTAGATATGAACCAGGTTCTCTTCCATAGTTATGCCCCGGCCGATTCCTGGTCTTTGGGCACTTCACTTTTCTTTGCTGAAGGTTTAGGTTTAGGTTTAGGCTTAGGCTTTGGAGTTTCGTCATGACTGCTGGTCCAGGGGCGTTTGCCAAAGATCTTCTCCAGGTCGTCGCTGAAGATCACCTCCTTTTCCAGCAGAATCTCGGCCAGCTGTTTCAATCCTTTCTTGTTCTTGCTGAGAATTGACTTGGCCCTGTCGTACTGTACATCAATCATTGACTTGACCTCCTCATCAATGGTTTCGGCAGTCTTTTCGCTATATGGTTTGTTGAACGCAAAATCCTGCTGTCCACTGGAATCGTAGTAGCTTAGGTTTCCTATTTTATCGCTCATCCCAAAAAAGGAGATCATGGCAAAGGCCTGTTTTGTGACCCTTTCCAGGTCGTTGAGAGCCCCGGTGGAAATCTTGTTAAAAGTGAGGTCCTCGGAAGCCCTGCCCCCGAGGGTGGCACACATCTCATCCAGCATCTGCTCGGTGGTGGTAATCTGACGCTCCTCGGGAAGGTACCACGCTGCGCCCAGTGCCCTGCCCCTTGGGATGATGGTCACCTTAACCAGAGGATTGGCGTGCTCCAGCAACCAGCTACAAGTGGCATGACCTGCTTCATGCCAGGCAATGGTGCGTTTCTCCTCCTCCTTGATGATCTTGTTTTTCTTTTCGAGGCCCCCGATAATCCGGTCCACGGCATCCAGGAAATCCTGTTTATCAACTGTCTTTTTATCCTTTCGGGCAGCGATAAGTGCTGACTCATTACAAACATTGGCGATGTCGGCCCCTGAGAAACCGGGGGTCTGTTTGGCCAGAAAATCAATATCCACCGATTTATCAATTTTAATCGGTTTAATATGGACATCAAAAATAGCTCTGCGTTCATTCAGATCGGGCAGTTCTACATGAATCTGCCTGTCGAACCTTCCGGCCCTCAGCAGCGCTTTGTCCAGCACATCGGCCCTGTTGGTAGCGGCAAGAATGATGACCCCGCTGTTGCTGCTGAATCCATCCATTTCGGTGAGCAGCTGGTTGAGCGTATTCTCACGTTCATCGTTGGATCCGAAATTGGGATTCCTGCCCCGCGCCCGGCCCACCGCATCGATCTCATCAATGAATACAATACAGGGAGCTTTCTCCTTGGCCTGTTTAAACAGATCTCTGACCCTTGAGGCTCCAACACCCACAAACATCTCAACAAAATCTGAACCTGACATGGAAAAGAAGGGAACATTTGCTTCACCAGCTACAGCCTTGGCAAGCAGTGTTTTCCCTGTTCCCGGAGGTCCAACCAACAGGGCACCTTTTGGGATTTTTCCTCCCAGATCAGTGTATTTCTTTGGATTTTTCAGGAACTCCACGATCTCCCGGATCTCCACTTTGGCCTCTTCCAGTCCTGCCACATCCTGAAAATCGACCTTCACGCTGGTATCCTTATCAAAGATCTGGGCTTTGGATTTTCCCACGCTGAAAATATTACCTCCGCCAGCGCCTCCGCCGCCTCCCATTCTGCGAAGCATATAGATCCAGATACCCAT
>JAGLPR010000008.1 GCA_023137255.1 Bacteroidales bacterium
CCCAGGCTGACCAGCACTAATTTAGCAGGAACCTTCGCAGTAAACGAGAAAGTGGGTGGCATGACCGCCATGGCATTTACCAAACTTACTACCGGACCCATCACTGCAAAACTGCAGGTCCGCTACGGGGAGAACATCTCAGATTTGCTGGGAATCAGTGGATTTGGAGTCACCGAAATAACCGACATAAGCACAGGGGAACAAGCCTATTCAGTACTTAAGAGCATGACCTTCTGGGCCGAACTACACACCAACGGCAATCCACAGGTGGGTGTTTTCGGCGGACTCACCAGCAACAACGGGAGCAAAGAAGAGATTCTCTCCCCAGCACTTGTTTATGGCAGGGCCACCACCATCAGAACCCTTTACAGAATCTCACCAAGGGTGATCTACAACGCGGGTAAAGTGAGACTGGCCCTGGAGGTGGAATACACCAATGCAGCCTATGGGGAGAACTTCAACGAATTCTATATTCCGGATGAGACTACCAGTGCCGATAACCTGAGGGCACTGGCTGCGATCTATTACTTCTTCTAATTTCAGGACTTCCCATTAAGCTTGGGGCGCAGGTAAGCACCGGTATATGACCCCTTTGCCGGAATATCTTCAGGAACGCCTTCATAGACTATGGTGCCCCCCTGGTCGCCCCCTTCCGGACCGAGATCGATGATCCAGTCGGCATATTTGATCACCTCCAGGTTGTGCTCGATCACCAGCACAGTATGTCCCTTCTCCAGCAACGACTCCAGGGAACTCAGCAACAGGAAGATATCATGCATATGCAACCCGGTGGTGGGCTCATCAAAAATAAAAAGGATCTTCTCTTCACTCGATTCCTTGCTAAGGAAATAGGCCAGCTTGATTCGCTGACTCTCACCACCGCTGAGGGTGCTGGAGGATTGCCCCAGCTTGACATAGCCCAGGCCCACCTGCTGCAAGGGGCTTAGTTTCTTTACGATCTTCTTTTCGGTGGATTCGGCCGATTCGCCGAAGAACTCAATGGCCTCATTGATGGTCATCTCCAGGGTATCAAAGATAGACTTCTCCCGATAGGTCACCTGCAGGATCTCATCCTTATATCTTCTTCCATGACAACTGTCGCATACCAGTCTCACGTCAGCCATAAACTGCATCTCCACTTTGATTTCACCCTCTCCCTGGCACTCATCGCACCTTCCCCCGTCGATATTGAACGAAAAATGGGAAGCTTTGTAGCTGTTGATTTTGGATGCCTGCTGTGCTGCGTATAGTTTGCGTATTTCGTCGAATGCTTTCAGGTAGGTAACCGGGTTGGAACGGGACGATTTACCAATGGGATTCTGATCCACAAATTCGACCCGATCGAGCAGGTGAATATCTCCAGACAATAACTCATGCTTCCCCGGTTTTTCACCTGAGCCGTTTAGTTTTTTGTTGAGTGCCGGGTAAAGAATAGAGCTGACCAGGCTCGACTTCCCTGAGCCGCTAACGCCGGTAACCACTGTTAGAATATTTAACGGGAAACGAACATCAATTCCTGAAAGGTTGTTTTCGCGGGCACCCTTTATCTCAAGGTAGTTGTTCCACTTTCGTCTGGAGGGTGGAACATGAATCTGATCGAGCCCGTTCAGATACCTGGCAGTCAGGCTCCGCTCTTCCTTCAGTAGGTCCCGGTGATCCCCCTGGAACACCACTTCACCTCCGTGCCGTCCAGCCATGGGGCCCATATCGATCACATGGTCGGCCGAACGGATGATCTCTTCGTCATGCTCCACAATCACCACTGTATTGCCAAGTTGCTGCAGTGACCTGAGGACCCCGATCAACTGTTTCGTATCCCGCGAATGGAGTCCTATGCTAGGCTCATCAAGAATATAGAGCGATCCCACCAGGCTGCTTCCCAAAGAGGTGGCCAAATTAATCCGTTGACTCTCCCCACCCGAAAGGGTGGATGACAGTCGGTTCAGCGTCAGGTAGCCCAAGCCCACGCTGGTCAAAAAACCCAACCGGCTTCCGATCTCCTTCAACAACCTTTCAGATACCTCCCTCTCCTTTTTTCCAATCTTCAGGCCTTCAAAGAATTGCTTCAGCTCAGCCACCGGCATTTTTACCAGTTCGCCAATGGTACTCTCTCCTACCCTTACATAGGCCGCCTCTTTTCTCAGACGGCTCCCCTTGCATTCCGGACAGATGGTTCTGCCACGATAGCG
>JAGLPR010000080.1 GCA_023137255.1 Bacteroidales bacterium
AGATCAAATTTGACATGGAAGCCCGCGATCAGCTGAAAAGCGGTATCGACCAACTGGCTAACGCTGTCAAGGTAACACTGGGGCCCAAGGGTCGCAATGTAATTATTGAAAAGAAATTTGGTGCCCCACAGGTCACCAAGGATGGAGTAACTGTCGCAAAAGAGGTGGATCTGGAAGATCCCATTGAAAATGTAGGAGCACAGATGGTGAAAGAGGTAGCCTCCAAGACAAATGACGATGCAGGTGATGGTACTACTACTGCCACTGTACTGGCACAGTCCATCATACAGGTAGGGCTTAAGAACGTAACTGCCGGCGCCAATCCAATGGATTTGAAAAGGGGTATTGACAAAGCGGTTAAAGAGGTGGTAAAGAGCCTACAGAGCCAATCCCAGGAGGTGGGAGATGACATCAAGAAGATTGAGCAGGTTGCTTCTATCTCTGCCAATAATGAGGCCTCCATTGGCGCATTGATTGCCAAGGCCATGACGAAGGTAAAGAAAGAGGGTGTGATTACCATTGAAGAGTCCAAATCGTCCGACACCTATGTAGATGTAGTAGAAGGAATGCAGTTTGACCGCGGTTATATATCTCCCTACTTCGTTACCGATACTGAGAAGATGGAAGCGGTTCTGGATAACCCGTATATCCTGATCCATGACAAGAAGATCTCCACCATGAAGGACCTTCTTCCCGTTCTTGAAGCCACTGCACAGGATGGTCGTCCGCTGATGATTATTTCTGAAGACGTAGATGGTGAAGCTCTTGCCACACTGGTAGTAAACAAGCTTCGCGGATCGCTCAAGATCGCTGCTGTTAAAGCTCCCGGTTTTGGCGATCGCAGGAAAGAGATGCTGGAAGATATTGCCATCCTTACAGGCGGAACAGTAATTTCGGAAGAGAAAGGTCTGAAACTGGAAGGTGCCGACCTGACCATGCTGGGACAGGCCGAAAAGATCTCCATCGACAAGGAGAATACAATTCTGGTAAATGGAGCCGGCGAAAAAACTATGATTGATGCCAGGATTGGCCAGATCAAGAAGCAGATTGAGAATACCACTTCAGATTATGACCGTGAGAAACTGCAGGAGCGTCTTGCCAAACTGGCAGGTGGTGTTGCTGTGATCTATGTGGGAGCAGCTTCAGAAGTGGAGATGAAAGCCAAAAAGGACCTTTTTGAGGATGCACTAAGCGCAACCCGAGCTGCAGTTGAGGAAGGAATGATTCCCGGAGGAGGTGTTGCATACCTCCGCTCAATTGAGAAACTTAAGAAGTTCACCGGTTCCAACGAGGATGAGAACACCGGTATTGCTATCATAAGAAGGGCCCTCGAAGAGCCCCTTCGTCAGATTGTCGAGAATGCTGGACTGGAAGGTTCAGTAGTTGTGAAGGAGATCGGGGATGGCAAAGGTGATTACGGATACAATGCCCACACCGAGAAGTTCGAGAACCTGTTTGAAGCAGGTGTGATCGATCCTACCAAGGTGGCCCGCATTGCCCTGGAAAATGCCGCATCCATTTCCGGTATGTTCCTCACCACCGAGTGTGCCATTGTTGACATTCCTGAGCCGGAGCCCCCAATGCCTGCAGGCGGAGGTGCTCCCGGAATGGGCATGATGTAATTTTATCTACATCAATATAAACTCAAGAGCTTGTTCCTCCGGGAGCAGGCTCTTTTTAATTCTACTTATCCCGGAGAATCCCTATCTTTGCACTCTGAAAAAAACAGGAAACTCTGCATGGATCACCTTCGCAATTTTTGTATCATAGCTCATATTGATCACGGCAAGAGCACACTGGCCGACCGCTTGCTGATGAAGACAGGTACCCTGCTGGAGAGAGATTTCCAGGATCAGGTACTTGACAACATGGAGCTTGAGCGCGAGCGTGGGATCACCATTAAGAGTCACGCCATCCAGATGGAGTATAGTTTTGAGGGAAAGGATTATCTTCTGAACCTGATCGATACTCCAGGGCATGTGGACTTCTCCTATGAAGTTAGCCGCTCCATTGCTGCCTGTGAAGGAGCCCTCCTGGTAGTGGATGCCACCCAGGGAATCCAGGCTCAGACTATCTCCAACCTTTACAAGGCCATTGACCAGGATTTGGAGATAATTCCCATTCTCAATAAAATGGATATGGACAGCGCCATGCCGGACGATGTCAAGGACCAGATTGTGGACCTGATCGGTTGTGAAAGGGACGATATCATCGAAGCCAGCGGGAAAACCGGAATGGGAGTAGAAGAGATCCTGGAAGCCATCATACATCTGATTCCTCCTCCGGCAGGGGATCCTGATGCCCCTCTTCAGGCTTTGATCTTCGACTCGGTGTTTAATTCTTACCGGGGAATTTTTGCCTATTTCAGGATTCAGAATGGCACCATCCGAAAGCGGGATATGGTGAAATTCGTAGCTACAGGCAAGGAGTATGATGCAGACGAAATCGGGGTACTGAAAATGGGGACCGAACCCAGGGACCAACTATCGGCCGGTGATGTGGGGTATATCATTTCCGGAATTAAAACCTCCACGGAGGTAAAAGTGGGGGATACCATTACCCATGTGGACCGTCCAACCCAAGAGATCATCGCCGGATTTGAAGATGTGAAACCCATGGTATTCGCCGGAATATATCCGGTAGATGCCGATGATTATGAGGACCTGCGTAACTCTATTGAGAAGCTTCAACTGAACGATGCATCTCTCACCTTTATTCCCGAATCATCGGCAGCCCTTGGATTCGGTTTTCGCTGTGGTTTCCTGGGACTGCTCCATATGGAGATTATCCAGGAGCGGCTCGACCGGGAATTTGATATGGATGTGATCACCACTGTACCCAACGTCTCTTTCAAGGTGATTTCCACCAAGGGGGAGTTGATCGAAGTACACAATCCATCGGGGTTGCCGGTGGCCACCGCTATTGACCACATAGAGGAACCCTTTATTACAGCTCAGATCATTTCGAAATCCGATTACGTGGGTTCGATTATGACCCTCTGCCTGGATAAGCGGGGTACCCTGAAAAACCAGGTATATCTGACCAGCGACAGGGTCGAACTTACCTTTGAGATGCCCCTGGCCGAGATTGTGTTTGACTTTTACGACAAACTCAAGAGTATATCCAAAGGGTATGCCTCCTTTGACTACCACCCCCACAGCTATCAGAAAGCAGACCTGGTGAAACTCGATATTCTGTTGAACGGGGAGATGGTGGATGCCCTTTCCACCCTGATCCACCGTTCCAACGCCTACGATTTTGGCCGAAGAATTTGTGTTAAACTGAAAGAGCTGATCCCCAGGCAGCAATACGAGGTGGCCATCCAGGCTGCCATCGGAGCCAAGGTGATTGCCCGTGAGACGGTAAAAGCGGTTAGAAAAGATGTGACTGCCAAGTGTTACGGCGGGGACATCACCCGGAAGCGGAAACTGCTCGAAAAGCAGAAGAAGGGGAAGAAACGGATGCGCCAGGTGGGGAACATCGAGGTGCCGCAATCTGCTTTCCTGGCGGTCCTTAAGCTGGACTAGCTATATTTTGTATCAGTTCCTCTATCCGGCTCAATGCACCTTTTAAGTAAGTTTCGGGCAAACCATAACTGATCCGGATAAACTTATCCATCCCGAAATGGTCGCCGGGAACGATCATCACACCCTTCTCCTTGATCAGGCGCATGGCCAGGTCGGTGGAGTTAATATCCAGGTCATATTTCACAAAGGCAATAGCGGCTGCCTGCGGTGGAATGCCTGAAAAAGTATCTCCCTGTTGTTCCATCCATTCCCGGAGCAGGGGATACCCTTTCCGGATGTAGCGCCTGGTTCGTTCAATAATCACGGGCTGCACCTTTTCCGACAGGGCAATGGCAGTCAGTTTGTTGGAGAGCATGGTGGTACTGATGGTGGTATATTCGTGGCGGGCCCAGATTTGATCTACCATCTCCGGAGGAGCTACCAGCCAGCCGGTCCTCAGTCCGGGCAAACCATAAGCTTTGCTCATGCTGCCCACGGCTATGACTTTATTGTATTTTCCATAAAAGGAGGGGGTCCGGGTATCGGTAAACTGTTCGGCCCCGGCATATACCTCATCGGCCAGGATCCAGGCCCCAACTCGCGAAGCAGTTCGGACGATGAAATCCATCTCGGTTTCAGACAGAATATAGCCGGTGGGATTGTTGGGATTGCAGAGTGCGATCAGTTTGGTTTTTTCGGTGACCGCTTGCTCCAGCTCCTCCAGGTCGGGAGCCCAGTTGTTCTCCTCCACCAGGGGAAAAGTCCTGATGCGCTTACCGAGGTTCTTTGCCACTCCCCAGATTTGCATATAGTTTGGCAGCATGATCACCACTTCGTCTCCCGGATTCAGGACCGATCGTACACTGTTGTAATTGGCTTCAATGGCCCCGACGGTCACCAGCACGTTTTCGGATCCGGCCCCGTCATACATGGCTGCAATTCGTTCTCTCAGCACCGGAATTCCATTGACATAAGGGTAGTTCAATTCTGTTTCCAGCAGATCTTCCACCGATGACTGGTCAATGTCAAGTAATTGGCGAAGTGTCATGGGGTGAACACCGCTCTCCGACAAGTTGTATTCCACCTGCTGCTCGTAAGCGGACATGAACCTCTCCATCAGGAATGGTTGGTAATCAGGCATCTCTTTTAGGTTTCATCCAGGACCAGCTTGTACCCCTTCCCGTGTACATTGATGATCTGCACTTTGGGATCGGGTTTCAGGTACTTGCGAAGTTTGGTGATATACACATCCATGCTCCTGGCATTGAAATAGTTATCGTCGATCCAGATCGCTTTCAGTGCAAAATTGCGTTCCAGAACCTGGTTGATGTTATTGCAGAGAAGCTTCAACAGCTCAGATTCTTTGGTAGTCAGCCTCTGTTCAGTACCTGTACCGGTGAGCAACTGCTTTTTCGCATCAAAGGTGAATGAACCGATCTCCCAGCTCTCTTTATCACCCCCGCGGGCCCCCTTTGTCCTGCGCAGGATCGCCTCTATTCTGAACAGCAGCTCCTCCATGCTGAAGGGCTTGGTAATGTAGTCGTCGGCACCCAGCGAGAAACCTTCAAGCACATCCTCCTTCATTGATTTGGCGGTCAGGAAGATAATGGGGATGTCGCTGTTCATCATCCGTATCTCAGAAGCGAGGGTAAATCCGTCTTTCACCGGCATCATCACATCCAGCAGGCAGAGGTCGTAATGAAACTGCTCAAAATGTCTGAAGGCCTTTTCACCATTGGTTACCCAGTCGGTCTCATAATTTTTTGCTATCAGGTATTCCTGGAGCAGGGATCCCAGGTTTTCATCATCTTCAGCCAGCAGAATCCTGCTTTTTATCTCATTCATTGCTTACGTAGTTGTTATTGTTCCTGTAAAGGTAAGTGAATATTAAACCGGGAACCTTTATTGGGTTCGCTTTTTATTTGGATGCTTCCACCATGTTGTTCCACAATTAGTTTAACATAACTGAGTCCAAGTCCAAAACCCTTTACATTGTGAACATTTCCGGTAGGTACCCGGTAAAACTTATCAAAGATCCGCTTCTGATCTTCCTTGCTGATTCCGATTCCGTTGTCGGCCACAGAGAGCACTACCATTCCCTCTTTATTGCTGGTGGAAATGGTGATTTCGGGCGTGCGGCCGGTATACTTCATGGCATTCTCCAGCAGATTTGAGATGACGTTGGTCAGGTGCATCTGGTCACCCTTCACTACCGCCTGGTCAGCTTCCGGCAGGAACTCCAGCTTGCCTCCCCGTTTGTCCATCTGGAGCAGGAAGTTCTGGGCAACGGTTTCGATCAAATCGTGAATATCCACCTCCGCGCTTTTCAGTTTTAGTTGCCCGTGATCAAAGATGGCCATCTGGAGTACCCTCTCCACCTGGAATCCCAGCTGCTTGGTTTCTGCCTGGATGATCCGGGAGATCTGCCCCAGGTTCTTTTGCTCCTTGGGAATCGAACGGTCGTTCAGCATCTGGGATGCGAGGCTGATGGTAGAAATGGGGGTCTTCAGCTCATGGGTCATGTTGTTGACAAAATCGTTCTTCATCTCTGAGAGCCGCTTCTGCTTAAAGATGATGTATAGTGTCAGGCTGAACATGGTTATAATAAATATGGTGATCAGCAGGGAGGATCCTCCCATGATTCCCATGGACTTCCGAAGGTGCTGCCGTTCGCCGGGAAAATAGACGCTGATTAATGTGGATTGGTTGTATACACTTCCCGGGAACAGCGAAGTCCTGAAGTAATTGCAATCCTCAAATTCGTTAAATTGTTCGGATTGGAAAATTGGTTTTTTACCCTCCTCATACGCGGCATATTCAAAAGGCATCTTCACCCCTCGTTCGAAAAATTTTTCAGATAGTATTGCCTCTATCTGGGCTCCTGAAATCTTATCCATCACCTGTTCCTCTTCCACCAGCATCCTTCTGACAATCCGCTCCACAAAAGTCACACTCTCTTGCACCTCTTTTTTGAGCTTATTGCGGACCTGTTCCGGGTGCATGGCCGAAACCAGGATGGTATCGTGAAGTAACAGATCTTCTCCCAAAACCACCAGGAGTGAATCGTTGATCATCTTCACTTTCTGGTTCTTCAAGGAGTGATCTGGCGAAGTATAGGTATAGACATCCTGATCCTGATTCTCATTCAGATCCTCTGCTTCAATATGGATATTCTCATCCTCAGATCCGTTGTAAGCACTTCGGGCATCGATATGAAAGTTCCATACAGCCTGGCTTTTGTACTGGATCAGAGGCGGACGTATTTCATCCAGGATGGTGATAACTGTTTCGTTTTGTACCAGTTCATCGGAGAGTTCTGAAAGCACCTGGTTAACCACCATGCCCAGCTGGTTTTCCTCTAAGTCCATGGAGCGTTTAATCCAGTAGCCCTGTACAATGATCATGGCCACCATGGCGAGGGCAAGGAACACAGATACTATCCAGAGGATGGTGCGACTCATGGCCCAAAGATAGCTTGCCTCTCGGTTCAGCCTGAGTGTTTTAACATTCTTTAACTTCCTTTAAACCAATCTAACTATAATCTGGAATAGATTTGCTGCAGATACTTCAGACAACAAATTATGAAAAAAAGTATACCAATATCAATAATGAGCCTGGTAGCTGGATTTGTTTTTTCTGCAGGCCTGATGGCCCAGGAGAAGACAGAAATAACCATTCAGGTCAAAAAGGATGGAAAAGTGGTCAAAGACACCACCTACCAGTTTGATGATGCGGATGAAGCAAAGCATGTAGTGAAGATGATGGAGATGATGAGTGGAATGGATGCAGACATGGAAAAAATCCATTACAACTATTCCATGGCTCACAGCGGCGGGAAACATGCCAAAGCAATGGTTTATATCTCTGAGGACGGGGAGAAGACCGAAATTAAGGAGATTCACGGCGACTCCCTGGTGTGGATCACCGAAGGAGAGGGTGATTGTGAGCATGTGAAAGTGATGAAATACAAAATGAAAGAGGGAGACGATCCTCACATGGAACATATGCATGGTGAACATGTGGTTGTAATGAAAAAGGGTGATGGTGACACCTTTGATATATATATTGAAAAAGATGGTGAGAAGAGCGTGAAGGTGCACAAGATCATGGAAGAGGAAGGTGAAGGGGAGAATGTTAAGGTGATCGTGATCAAGAAGGAGATAAAGGAGATAGATGAAGATGTAGACCATGACAAGGATGTTGAAGTCGAGGTAGTAAAAAAGAAGGTAAAGCAAGAGAAGAAATAGAAGAAATGCCATGCAGTAGCAGGCATGTTTGGTTTAGTTTTAGGGTTAATTGGTGTAAAGCTGTCCGTCCTCCCGGCGGGCAGCTTTTTTGATGGTTAGAGGGGATTAGATAACTTGCGTTAAAAGCAACCCTTGCCGCCTAAGGATTACCATAAAGTACTGGGATTGTCCCCGGGAGCTACCAGCAAGCAGATAAAATCTGTCTACAGGAAGCTGGCTCTGAAATACCATCCCGACCGGAACAGTTCGTACGGGGCCAAACAGAAGTTCCAGGAGATCACTGAAGCATATGATTATTTATTGGAACATCCTGATCATGGATCACCGGAAGCTTCATCCTATGACGACAGGGTGGCGAGCGAGTTGTTACGCAGGGAGCGTGAACGGATGCAGAAGCAAGCCAGGGCCAGAAGGGATAAAAAAAGGAGGGAAGAGGAGTATTTTAACCGGCCCGAATGGCACGACCCCGTCCTGTTCCTGAAATATGCGGGAAACAGCCTGGTTCTCCTGTTTGCCCTGTCGGCTGTTCTGTTTCCTATCCTCCTGGCCATTTTCGGTGATCCGGCCAGTCTGGCGGGCACTCTCTTCTTTATGCTCATAGGAGTGGTTCTCCTGGTTTATATTTACCAGCACAGGAAGACCTGGTTCCGGATCGGAAAATTTCATACCTCCCTGAGGGAGATGGCCCGATCTTTCAGGATCACACCGGGGAAACCCTCCAAAGACAGGTGCTGCTACTGTCGCAGTACCATGGCCGACGGAAAGGCCTATAAGATCGAATTGCTGAAGACCATCGACATAAAGATCCAGTCTTACGGGGCGCTGAACCACGAGGCAAAATATAAGAATAAAACAAAACGGGTGGTGGTTCCACGCAGTGTAAGGGCTCAGTACTATCACAGGCTGACATCATTGCTTAAGATACTCTCCATTTTTATCTGCCTTCTGCTGTTTCCTGTGGATAGTATTATCTGGAGGTTTGTGGCGGGACTTCTCTGTGGCGGGATACTTTCCGTCCTGTTGTTAAAGATGGCGAGTGTGCAATCGAAGGTGAGCTACCTCTTTACGCCCGGACTACTGATTAAGACAGCCATCTGGCTCTTTTCCCTCTACACGATAAGCACAGTGGGGCCTGGTTTTAACATCGCCATTTCGAGCTACGTCTACCTGGTGGTGGCCGGACTGCTATTTTTCCTGGATATGATCTTTGACCTGGTCATGGGTATTTTCCCGTTTTACAGGAACTTGTTCAGGCCAGTCAAACGTCAGGGAACCATCCTCGATTCGCTCTACAGGGATGGGTACCAAAATTACCAGGAGCTTCCTGTATATTCGGTGCTCTATCCCCTTTTCAGGTGGATATTCTGACTACCAGAGCAGCAGGCGCTCATTGTTTTTTATCCGGCTTAGGTCACATGGAACACACATCCTTACAGGTTCAAGTCCCCCCAGTGAAAGCATGAAATTACTGATCTTCACGGTATTGATCTCTCCCTGTATGTGGATCAGGTAGTCGAGGTTTTTCAGATCCTCCAGGTAGTATCCGTTTTCTGTCCGGTTTTTAATGATCCTGAAAGTGATCATGGCCTCCTCATCCTCGAACAGGAAATTTGAGAATTCCTGTTCCTCTTTAATCTTGCTGTGAAAGAGCTTCAGGTCGTTCTGCTTCTCGAAATTCATTCTGAGGGACTGGTTTATTATCCAGCATAGCTTGTAGTCGGGTTCATCTGTAACCACACCGAGCAGGCAGAAATCCTCCTCAATGGCCATGTCCAGCTTATGTTTTTTTACAGCCATGTTTAATTGTTATGGATGCTTTTCAGGACTGCTTTGGCGGCCTGTTGTTCGGCTTCCTTTTTCGATCCTCCTCTTCCGGTCCCCTTCTCCTCGTTATTCAGATAGATATTGGAAACAAAGGAGGGTGATTTAACTCCCGACTGGTGCTCTTCCTTGCTTTCGAAAATGATCTCTACCCTTTCTTTCTGGGTCCATTCGATGATTCTGCTTTTATAATCGGGATCTTTTTTTACAAGCTGTACCAGATCAATATGTTTCTTTATAATCTTTCTCTCGCAAAATTTTCTGGAAGCCCGGTATCCCCGATCCAGGTAGATGGCTCCTATCAGGGCTTCAAGTGCGTTCCCGTAAAGGTGTTTTGAGGAATTTCCGGGGGAGATGGCCGGATCAATCATGGCCGGGATATTTATTTCGACCGCCAGGTAATCCAGGGTTTTTCGCTTCACAATGCGGGCCCGCAACTTGCTCATAAATCCTTCGTCCCCTTCCGGGAAACGGTTGAACAGGTAATCGGCTACGATGGCATCCAGAACTGCGTCGCCCAGGTATTCAAGGCGTTCATTATTTAACTGAAGTCCGGAAACATTTTTCTGAAGTGCAGATTTTGGAAGAAAGGCAAGTTTATATAGGGATAGCTTGCGGGGCAGAAAGCCCAGCATAAGTACCAGATCCATGTAGAACCCGTGGTTCTTCATGGGCTTAGTTCTTATATTTCCTGAAAACAGCAGAAGTGTTATGTCCCCCGAATCCGAATGTATTGCTCAGCCCCACCTTCACATCACGTTTCTGGGCTTTATTGGCTGTCAGGTTCAGTTTAGGATCGATTTCAGGATCCAGGGTTTCCAGGTTGATGGTTGGAGGAACCACTCCATGAACAATGGACATGATTACTGCAATGGATTCAATGGCCCCGGCAGCACCCAGCAGGTGACCGGTCATCGATTTGGTTGAGCTGATATTCAGCTTATAGGCATGCTCACCGAATACCCTTTTGATGGCTTTGATCTCGGAGAGGTCCCCCAGTGGGGTGGCAGTACCATGCACATTGACATAATCCACCTCTTCCGGCGCAATCTTTGCATCCCTCAATGCATTGGTCATAACCAGCCTGGCTCCTTCTCCTTCGGGATGAGGTGCTGTCAGGTGGTGGGCATCGGCTGAAAGCCCTCCGCCGATGAGTTCAGCATAAATCTTTGCTCCCCGTTTTTTGGCATGTTCCAGCTCTTCAACGATGAGCCCTGCCCCGCCTTCACCAATCACAAATCCATCACGCGTTGCATCGAATGGCCGGGATGCAGTTTTATAATTCTCATTGTTGGTGGAGATAGCCTGCATGGAATTGAATCCACCTACTCCCGGAACATTCACAGAAGCTTCCGATCCTCCGGTGATAAACAGGTCTGCCATATCCAGGCGGATCAGGTTAAATGCGTCGATGATGGCATTGGTGGAAGAGGCACAGGCCGATACCGTGGCATAGTTGGGTCCCCGGTATCCATATTTCATGGACAGGTGCCCCGCCGCAATATCTGATATCATTTTGGGAATAAAGAAAGGGCTGAACCTGGGGGTACCGTCACCCGCGAAGAAGTTTTCCATCTCTTTGGCGAAGGTTTCAATACCTCCGATTCCTGATGCCCATATGACCCCTGCCCGGTTCTTGTCATGTTCCGCAGAATCGAGCCCGGCATCAAGGTAAGCCTCATGGGCGGCGATCATGGCAAATTGGGCATAAGGGTCCAGTTTACGGGCCTCTTTCCTGTCAAAAAAATCCTGCGGATTATAATTTTTAACCTCACAGGCAAATTTCGTCTTAAACTTTTCAGCATCGAAACGGGTGATCAGATCAGCCCCGCTTTCTCCGTTTACAAGAGCCTTCCATGTATCCTGTAAATTATGCCCCAGGGGAGTGAATGCCCCCAATCCAGTAACAACAACCCGTCTCATACCAATATGTGTTTGGACGATAAGCTAATGCTTATTCAGCGTTCTCTTCAATATACTTGATGGCATCACCAACAGTGGAAATACTTTCGGCCTGGTCATCGGGAATACCCATGTTGAATTCTTTTTCGAATTCCATGAT
>JAGLPR010000081.1 GCA_023137255.1 Bacteroidales bacterium
GCTTCATAAGAGGGTGAATCCATATGCCCTGGTGGTGGTACCTACCCGCGAACTCGCGTTGCAGGTGGAAGAAGAGTTTAAAAGCATGAGCAAGGGGCTGGGCCTATTCAGCGCCTGCTTCATTGGGGGTACAAACATCAACAGGGACCTGCAAACCCTTCGCAGGAACAGCCATGTGGTCATTGCCACACCCGGCCGCTTGCTTGATCTGACCGATCGCAGGGCCATCGATCTGGGCAAATTTAAGACCCTGGTTCTGGACGAATTTGACCGAATGCTGGATATGGGCTTCATTCACGATGTAAAAAGGATTCTTGAAGGGTTGAAACAGCGTACTAACACCATGCTCTTTTCTGCTACCCTGGATAAGTCCCAGCAATCGATGATCGACACCATCCTGAGCAATCCAGTGACTGTTAAGGTGAGTGGTGGAACCCGTGGGGGCGACAGCATTGATCAGGATATCATCAGGCTGAAGCCGGGAGAAGATAAATTCAAGATTTTGAAGAACATGCTCAACGGTGATGAATTTGATAAAGTATTGCTGTTCGAAGAGACCAAGCACCGGGTAAGCAAGTTGTGTGTCAAATTGAATAAGGCCGGCATCGCTGCTGAGCAGATCCATGGAAATAAGAGTCAGAATGCACGTCAGAGTGCCCTGAAGGCATTCAAGCAGGGACGTGTAAAGGTTCTGGTGGCTACCGATGTGGCATCACGCGGACTGGATATTTCTGATGTCTCCCATGTGATTAATTACCAGGTGCCGCAGACCCACGACAGCTACATTCACCGGATCGGCCGCACCGGACGGGCCGGGAAGTCGGGAAAGGCTTATACCTTTGTGGCTTAACTGTCGGATTTTACCGATGAACTGTAACAAGCCCCTTAGGACCTCATAGATTCCACCCCTTCAATGGTAAGGGGCAATGCCTTTCCAAGGCGTCGGGCGCCCTCATGGCTTATAACAAAGTCCTCCTCGTTTCTCAAACCGCTAAAATCTCTGAATTTCTCTATCTCTTTGTAATTCAGGAATTGGGAGAGGTGATCTTCTTCTTTCCAGCGGTCGATCAGTTGCGGGATAAAGTAGATGCCCGGTTCTATTGTAAGTACAAAGCCCGGACGCAGCTCCTTGCCCAGCCTGAGTGATTTCAGACCAAACTGGGTTGATTTGGGAACGCCGTCATAGCCTACCCACTGCTCCCCCAGGTTCTCCATGTCGTGTACATCGAGACCCATCATATGACCTGTTCCGCATGGGAAGAAGAGTGCATGTGCTCCGGCTTCCACTGCTTCATCTGCATTGCCCCTGGTGAGTCCGAACGATTTCAACCCTTCGAAGATGCTCCGGCAGGCAGTAAGATGTACCTCTTTAAAAGCTGTTCCCGGTTTGAGCATGGAAACTGCTGCCAGGTGGGTATCGAGGCTCAGCTGGTAGATCTCCTTCTGCAGGGAAGTGAATTCAGAATCCACAGGGAAGGTGCTGGAGAGGTCTCCTGCGTAATGATTTTCGGTCTCTGCTCCTGCATCCAGCAAAAACAAATCCCCGCTTTGAATAGTATTCCCGTGATAGTGGTTGTGCAGGGTCTGCCCGTTGATGGTGGCGATGATGGGGAAAGCCAGGTTCCCGTTGGCTGAGAGGGCTACTTCGGCCACCTTTGCAGCCACCTCAGATTCGCGCATCCCAGGCCTGGCAAACCGCATGGCTGCCAGGTGCATATCTGCGCTGATCTCCACAGCCCTGTCAAGTTCGGCGATCTCCTCATCGGATTTGATCTCACGCTGGGCCACTACCGCTTTTGTGAGCTCCAGCGAAAATGAGTCAGCCACCCCTTGGTGTTTCATACCCAGCCAGGAGGAGATCTTCAACCTTATATCACTTCGGTATGGATTCAGGAAGTGGACCGCTCTATTGGCTGTCAGGGCCCCGGAGAGATACCTTGTCAGATCCGAAGATGGTCTTATCTGTTTCACCCCCACCTGCTCGCCCAGCGAAGCCAGACTGGGCAGGACTCCTGTCCATACGATCATATCGATGGTCACATCATCACCAAACAGGATACTTTCCCCGGTATCTGCATCGACGATCCCGGTGAGCGAGGGCTGATCCAGTCCAAAATAATAGAGGAAGGTGCTGTCTTGCCTGAAATGGTAGGTATTGTCGGCATAATTCATGGGGGACTCTTCGTTCCCGGGAAGCAGGATAAGGCCTCCTGAAACGGAAGCCGCCAGCTTGTTCCTGCGCTCTGTGTAGGTTTCTTTGCTAAACATCTGCACAATATAGTAACTTTGGAACTTTTAAAATGGCAAAATTACTACCCATGATCAAGTACACTTATCCCGCTTTTATATTTTTCATGCTTCTCTCCTGCTCCTCTGCTCACCAGGATATCTATGAATGGCGGGGAGAGAATCGTTCGGGGATCTATCCGGACACAGATTTGCTTGGAGAGTGGCCCATTGAGGGTCCTGAAGAGCTATGGACGGTGAACAATCTTGGTCGTGGCTACGGATCGGCACTTTTTGTGGAGGACCATTTCTATATTACAGGCGCGGTGGACAGCCTGGCTTTGCTCTACTGTTTTAACCTGGAGGGGAAGAAACTATGGCAAACCTCACTGGGTATGGAGTGGGTGACCAGCTTTCCGGGATCGCGCTCGGCTCCTACCGTGGTGGACGACCTGCTTTACATTGGTACGGGTATGGGCAACCTGCTTTGTGTGAACAGGGAGGACGGAATCATAGTGTGGTCGCGCGACTTTGCAGATGATTTCCAGGGGCAATACCCCTTGCACGGTCATTCGGAAGCGGCTGTGGTAAAGGATGATATGGTATACTGGACCCCTGGGGGGCTTACCCATAATGTGGTTGCACTTGACCGCTTTACCGGGGATCTGATCTGGTCTAATCCGGGATTTGGAGAATACTCGGCCTACAATCAAGGGAAGCTGGTATCGCACCTTGGTCAGGATATCTTCGTAACATTTTCGGCTTACCACATCATGGGTTTTGAAGCGGAGACCGGGGAACTACTCTGGTCGCAGGAGCAATTCGGGGTGACCCTTGAGGAGCGCGGCCTGGGTTACGGGGATACACATGCAAATTCGGTGATCTACAACAATGGAGCAATCTTCTTTGCTGCCGGGGATGGCAACCGGGGGGTACGTCTCGATCTTTCAGAGGATGGATCGGAGATCACAGAAGCATGGAGAAACACGGGATTTGACGGTTTTATGGGCGGTATTGTTATAATTGGCAACTATCTCTATTCCAGCGGAACCTCCACCCAGTATCTCAAGTCCATTGATGCCACCACCGGGATATTAACCGACTCCCTGAAAATTGGTCATGGTGCCGTGATTGCCGCCGATCAGATGTTGTACTACTACAATCAGCGCGGTGAGATGAGACTGATCAGCTTCACAGAGGGTAAAATGAAGGAGATAAGCTCTTTTAAGATTGAAAAAGGTACCGGGCACCACTTCTCCCATCCTGTGATCTACCGTGGTGTGCTATATCAGAGACGTGGAGATGCGTTGATGGCATTTGATATCCGCGAGGTTACTCTGTAAGCTGTTTCTGCCACGGAACACGGCCCGTTTCCTGAATGTGCTCCTGCAGGGCCGAACGAAGCGATTTGTAGATCTCAGATTCCCCGGTTTCAAGTGGGTTTTGTTCATACGGGTCCTCCCCCACATTGAAAAACTGAAACGGTTCATATGGAGTATTCTGAAGGATCTTATAATCGCCCCGGCGTGCAGCATAGTAAGCTTGTCCACCATATCCTCCACCTTCCCGCCTGACCCAGAAAACGGTTCTCTCTGATGGGGGCCTGACTTCACCGTTGAGTTCAGGTAAAAAGCTTTTACCATCGATTGTTGCGGGCACCTCCGCCCCGGCCACTTCTGCGAAGGTGGGAAACAGGTCCATCAACAGGGTAAGCCTCTCTGAACTGCTTCCCGGTGTGATTTTCCCTTTCCACACCATAAATGCCGGAACCCTGATACCTCCTTCATACATGTCCTGCTTTCCCCCTCTCAAAGGTTCGTTGCTCTGCTCATACCTGAGGGCCCCTCCATTGTCGGAAGTAAAGACCACCAAAGTGTTATGGATCAGTCCGGATGCTTCCAGGTACTCCATGACCCTGCCCACATGGTGGTCGAGGTGCTCGATAAATGCCACATTCTTTACTCTTTTTTCTGTGAGTGCCGGTTCACGCTTCTTTACCCGTGCCAGGAACTCATCGGGAGGCTGGATTGGGAAATGGGGAGCATTGTAGGCCAGGTAGAGGAAGAATGGCTGCTTATCCCCTGCCCGTTCCTCCAGATACTCCAGGGTCCAGTCGGTGAACAGATTGGTGGCATGCCCCTCGGGATCAATAATTTCCTGGTTGAATCTCATCCAGTTCACCCCTCCCCTCAGGTGGGTCCAGTAGTCGTCCATCATATCCCCCAGGAACCCTTTAAAATAGTCAAATCCCCGGTCGTTGGGTGTGTTGGGAGCTTCGAACCCCAGATGCCATTTTCCGATGATGGCTGTATGGTAGCCTCGTTGATTCAACGGTTCCGGGATCAGTACTGAGGTTGGATCCAGGTAACCCCAGCTGTTGTTATCAAACTGTCTGATCACTCCCGGAACCCCCACCATATCGGGATACCTGCCTGTCAGCAAGGAAGCCCTGCTGGGCGAGCATACTGTACAATTGGCATAGAACTGGTTTAATCTCATGCCCTGTTCCGCCAGCTGGTCGATGTGTGGTGTACGTAGGTCTGCTGCCCCCTGGCAGGAGAGATCGCCAAAACCCAGGTCATCTACCATGATACACAGAATATTGGTCGGAGGAAGGGATCCGGTTTGACCGGTTTCGCCAGGGCCTGTCAGGTTGCAGGCAGCCAGAGTCACCATCAGGGCAGGCAGAATATTTTTCAAATTCATAGTAACATCTTTAAATTCACCCTTAATTTGCAAATATTTTCATTAATAGTGGACTACCCTATCCATTTATTTGATTTCATCCTCTTTATTCGTAATTAATCGTATTTAGCCGTAAAACCATTTCACTTTAGGGAATGGATATAAGGCGAATTTTTTGTATATTGTATATGTATTCGATAACCAAGAATACAACAACCGCCGGGCAGGCGGGGCTGGTCTG
>JAGLPR010000082.1 GCA_023137255.1 Bacteroidales bacterium
TCGGGGTTTTTTTATTGGAAGTGCCCCAAGATATGATCCAGACTCACTCCTATCATACTGCCCCCTATGGTGGCATCCAATTACGCAAGATCATATTCTCCAAGAGAAGAAGGCGCGCCAATGGCAAACTGTCGAATACATGGACCATTAGGCTCAAATTGGGGTAAAGTGTACGCAACCACTAATGATTTTCTTTCATCTTAAACTAAAGAAATAGGGGCAAATGAACCATAGTTATATTTATAGTATAGTTTTCATTTTGCTTTTGAATTGCTGCGAGAAAGAAAACTCTCAAATAACACTTTCTGTTGATCAAATCACATATGGCGATTGCAAACCGGGAACAAAAAAATCAGGTACTTCCGAGTACATAGAATATATAACTGTTGATGCTGAATATTTGCAAATAAATCACGTCAATGCTTGGTTTAACTGTGAACCGGGCAAAATATTTGTTTCTGCCGAATTAATCAATGATACAATTGTTATTCATGAGGATGAAGAAACAGCTTTGGCAAACTGTATTTGTCCTTACGATTTATCTTATCGTATAGGGCCGATGAATTATGATCGATATATATTTAGTATTCGGAGAGGGGGTTGCATATATACAGAGTTCTCGATTAATTTTAATTCTTCAACAAAGGGAGTTTTTAGTATAGAATAAAGCTGCATTCCCAAATGAGAGTAAGTCAAAATATCCTAATAATGGTGACTTTTATACTCTTATTCTGCTTTTTTTCTTGTGAGAAATCTGAAACAGAAGAAAGTGTAAGCTACTCCAACATGCCTGTGGATAATAGACTTATTGGTGCCTGGTATAAAAGTTATTCTGTAGTCGGTGATCATAATTCCATTTCAGTATGGACAGATTCAATTCAATTCAATTCGAATAACACTGGCAGCAGAAGAATCATTAGGTTAGGACCCGAACCTGAGATAAACTATACATTCGAATTCTATACAGAAGACAGAACTATTTATTTGATATATGATGAAGGGAATGAAAAATGGACATATGCAATCCGTAATGACAGTTTATTCATTTTCGGAAGAATACCATACATTAGATAGAAAACATATGCAAGGAAACAACGCAAGTTAAATAATACTACCGTGAACAAACATACCTCAATAGTTGGAGGCACTCTGGTTCTTATAGCTTCAATATGTGGATGTATATCCAAAGAAAATCCAAATTGTGGCTACAATGGAGAAACCTTCATGGTTTTAGAAGATAGAGAAGCCCTTGTAAGAGATTCCGATGGTATCTTTTACCTAAATTTTAAAGAGGTAATTCTCCCGGGAGTATTCAATCTGCTTGATAGTATTCATTTTCTAAAGCCCTGTAACTTAGAGGAAAAGTATAGAATTGATGATTTAGAAGTTATAGTATCTGGTGAGGTGAAAGAGAATCCACCGTATTCATCACATAATAACTATACTGATTTTTTTATCACAAAAATTAAGAAAGCCCGCCCGCATGGCGGGATTTAGTTCAACAGTGTGCAAACGCAATGAGATTTGACACGCCATTTAAGGTTATTATCATTTTATTCGCAATATCATCTTGCACTAAGGGTGACGATGATTTTATTATTGTATCAAGTTTAGACCAAATTCAGGGACTTTGGGAATGGGAATCAACGTGCGGTGGGCTTATTTTTACATGCGGATATCCTTCTGATTCTAATTTCCAATCAATTGAGTTTACAAGTGATCATTATTTCGTAGAAAAACACAACGATACTCTCTATTTTTCAGCTCCTTATGCAATATCTAAAACTAACAATACAGATGGCAGACTTATTATCTATGAAGTTGGTACAAGCGATACTCTGTCAAACAGACCTATAAATTTGGTCGATAATCGATTGATAATTTCTGCTGGTGAACTTGCATTTTCATACAAAAAGATAAAATAGATAGAATGTAAACTTCCCTTAGGTAAACCCCATTTGCTGTCACACTTTTTGCAGATAGACCAACAAGAGCATTTTATTGTACTTTTAAAATAACTTTATCTATTGTAAAGACTTGTATTTCTGTATTCATACATTATGAAAAAAGTACTTACGCTTGCAATAATACATTTTGCAGGCATCTTTTTATACTGCCAGCAAACCGGGATTGATAAAATCATTGAAGACAAATATTCCTACCTGGAGTCATTGTATACCAATCTGCATCAATCACCAGAGCTATCCTCCCAGGAAAATTTGACTTCTCAAAAGATCGCCGATGAACTTGAAAAGGCAGGATATGAAGTGACTACAAACTTTAGCGGTTTTGGAATTGTAGGAGTTCTAAAAAATGGTGAAGGTCCTACGGTTTTGATTCGAACCGACATGGATGCACTTCCATTGCTGGAAAAGACAGGATTGGAGTATGCCAGCCGGCAAAAGGCTACATTAAATGGAAATGAAGTAGACGTTATGCATGCTTGTGGACATGATATGCATATGACAGTTTTTACCGGTACAGCTTATGCACTGTCTGCTTTAAAAGAGCAATGGCGAGGAACAGTATTGCTAATTGCACAGCCTGCCGAAGAAACCGGTGATGGAGCAAAAGGAATGCTGGATAAGGGGTTGTTTTCAAGATTTGGGACACCAGATTATGGGCTGGCATATCATGTTTCAGCAGAATTGGAATCAGGCAAAATTGGATATTGCCATGGCCCGGCCATGGCAAGTGTAAGCAGTGTCAATATTATAATGAAAGGTCTGGGTGGTCATGGAGCTTATCCACACAAAACTATTGATCCTGTCGTATTATCAGCACGAGCTGTTTTAGCCATACAAACACTCGTTAGTCGAGAAACTTCTCCTTTAGAATCATCAGTTGTTACAGTTGGAGCAATAAATGGAGGATATAAACATAATGTGATTCCTGATGAAGTAGAGTTACTGCTGACTTTACGGTCTTACTCTGAAGAAGTTAGAAAGCAAACAATTGAGGGGCTTGAAAGAATTACTAAGGGAATAGCAATTTCTGCAGGAGTTCCGGAAGAAAAATATCCGGAGGTAATTGTACAGGATGGCTACACCCCACCGGTGATTAATGATATTGATTTAACCAATCGTTGGGTTCATGTAATAAATGAATCTATTGGATACGAAAATGTGGTTCAAGTTGATCCGGTAATGGCTGGGGAAGATTTTGGTCTATATGGGGACTCAGAAGAAGAAGTGCCTATTTGCTTAATGTGGTTAGGTGCAGTGAGCCCAAAAAAAATGCAAGATCATATAGAAAATGGAACAAAGCTTCCTCCATTACATTCTCCCCTTTTTGCTCCCTATCCTAATACAACAATTAAGACAGGTATAAGATCCATGGTTGGTGTTGTAATGGATTTGATGAAGGCAGATTAATATTTTATTCATCTTCTGTAAGTTATCTACAGAAAATTTACAGCCTACACTGAGTCACCACCCTTGAAGAACCTCGATCAGAAACGGTCGGGTTTTTTTAGTTGTAAAACTCTATCTTTGCGCAACAAAGAATACAAAATATTTCTAATATGGCATTACAGGAATCGTTTGAAAAACAGGGGATATGGTTGTTCAGGTATCGAGGCGTGATTCCGATTATTATATTAATTATCGGGGCGGCACTCTATACCAGAATGAAACTGGTTCCTGGAGACTCCCTTATAGAACAGCAACCTTATGAGTTTTACTATGAGCTATTTTGTTTACTGATCGGTCTGATCGGCTTGGTAATCAGGGCCTATACAGTGGGACATACACCCAGGAATACATCTGGAAGGAATGTGGAAAGGCAAGTTGCAGAAACCCTAAATACCACTGGAATCTATTCAGTGGTCAGGCACCCCCTGTACCTGGGCAACTTCTTCATGTGGCTTGGACCCGCCATGCTCACAGGGCATCTGTGGTTTATCCTTGTGTTCTGCCTGTTCTACTGGATTTATTATGAAAGAATCATGTACGCGGAAGAGCAATTCCTGCGTGGAAAATTCGGTCCCTCCTACCTGGAATGGTCAGAAACGGTTCCTACTTTTATTCCCAGGTTCAGGGGTTTTGTAAAATCAGATCTCTCTTTCAGCTGGAAGAAAATTTTAAAAAAAGAGAAGAACGGATTTGCTGCCCTCTTCCTTATATTCTGCGCTTTTAATGTATCAGGTGAAATTATTCAAAACCAAAGCGATAACAACCTCGTTTTTTTAGCTGGCTGTGCCATATCGGTCCTGGCCTATCTGATCCTGAAATTACTAAAAACCCGCACCGGGGTACTTAACGAGACAGGCAGATAGCTATAAATGTCCTGTATGAGAAAATAATAAATACAAACTTAATTCCTACGAATATGAAAAAACTACTGTCATTCGCATTTGCTGTTCTACTGGTAACAGCTGTAGCAGCTCAGGATGAGCAAGAAACCAACAATGACAACAGCGGTGATTCTCCAGGCATGTGGCTGGGAGGTGAAGTGGCTTTTGGCTCCATGTCAAATATGGATATCACCATAGGTCCGAATTTTGGAATTATGATCGGAGAGAGGATGGGAGTTGGAGGCGCACTGACTTTTTCAAGTGGAAATAATGCATACGCTTGGGGCATTGAACCCTACTTCAGGTACTATATACCTGTAGCCGATCAATTCTCTTTCTTTGGTGATGCCTTCGTTGGCTTCGGTGGAGGAGATAATCAAACAGATATTGACGGAGGCGATTATTTCGATTTCTCCTTAGGTGCCAGGCTAGGACTCCAATACTGGTTTACCCCGAAATGGTCGGTTGCAGCATCTAACAATGTTTTCACCTATAACTCGAATGATGGAGAGATTGGATTGGGCCTGATCTTCAGTTCGGTGAATTTCTCCCTCTTTTTCCATTTCTAATCCAGATCATCTGAATCACAACCTTTTAAGAAGCCCCGGTCAGCTTTGGCCGGGGTTTTTATTTGATCAGGCCCAGTTTCCTGGCGCGGGCTTCCCAGTTCTTCCTGGCCAGAACCTGCATGTCCTCCACATCATCCATTTCATCCACGATCTCCAGGCCGATCAGGGTTTCAAAGAGATCTTCCATGGTGACCAGCCCGCTGACCATGCCGTACTCATCCACCACAATGGCAATATGGGCCTGTCGTTCGATCAACTTAGAAAAGAGCCGGATAATGGGGGTATCTTCATTCACTGGGGTGATGGGACGGGCAATGCTCTTCAGCGGCTCCTCTCCCCTCTTTTCGATGATCATCTCCATCACCTCATCCTTTAGTACAAAACCTGAAAACTGGTTAAGTTCTTCGTGGTAGACCGGTATCCGTGAAAAGGGAGTCTCCTGGTTTTTTTCATAGAACTCTTCGATGGAAATGCTTTCGTCGGCTGCCTCGATGACAATCTGAGGGGTCATGATGCTCTTGACCAGGATGTCTTTGAACTTCATCAGGTTCTGCAGGATCCTCGACTCCTCATCGTCCATCACTCCCTCTTCGATCACCGAATCGGTAATGGCCCTGAACTCTATCTCGCTGATGGCTGTTTTTCCGCTTTTCCCATTTCGCAGTCTGCGCGTAATGAAATTGGTCAGGATAATAAACGGGTAGAGCGGGGAGTAAATCATGATCCGTAGCGAATGTACCGTAAAGCGGCTCAGCTCTTTCCAGTACAAGGCTCCCAGTGTTTTTGGAATGATCTCCGATCCGATGAGGATGATCAGTGTAAGAATGATGGATGCTAAGGCCAGGTACTCGTTCCCCCATAACTCCTGGACCTGTGAACCCACCCCGGCTGCCCCAATGGTATGGGCAAAAGTATTCAGGGTGAGAATGGCAGACAGGGGAAGGTCGATGTTCTTCTTGTAGTGATCGAGTCTGGTGGCGTACTTCCTGCCCTCTTTCAGTTTGATCTTGATAAAGATGGGTGTGGTGCTCAGAAGTGTTGCCTCAAGAATGGAACAGAGAAAGGAGAAAAACAGGGCGATCCCAAGATATATAAATAGTAATGCCATAAAAACAAAGATAGCTTTCCTTTGGAAATCTATTCCCTCTTTTTCCCGGTCATTGGAACAAAACGCACGGGATAATGCTCTTTTTTTGAGATTCTGCCCTTTTGGTTTTTGGTCACCTCCACCATATACTGGGTCTGGAACTGTCCCCCTACCGGGATCACCATTCGGCCACCGGGAGCCATCTGGTCCAGCAAAGGCTGCGGGATCTGGTTAGGGGCACAGGTGACAATGATTTTATCGAAGGGGGCCTCTTCAGGCCACCCCTGGTACCCGTTCCCTATCCTCACTTTAACACTTTCATATCCCAATTCATCAAGCAGTTTCTCGGCCTTTCTGCCCAGGGGAGCCACGATCTCCATGGTAAAAACATGCTTACACAACTCGCCCAGCACTGCCGCCTGGTACCCGGATCCTGTACCGATCTCCAGTATGCGATCATCGGGCTGTATATCAAGAAGTTCAGTCATATGGGCCACAATCACCGGCTGCGAAATAGTCTGACTATGTCCAATGGACAGGGGACTGTTTCGATAAGCAAGGTCCTGGTATTCTGCCGGAACAAACCGGTGCCTGGGGACCCGGCGCATGGCAGTGAGTACTTTCTGATCCTTCACCGGGTGGTAGGGGTAGTTTTCGATGTGATCCCTGACCATCCGCTCCCGTTCTCCCGTCCTTTCGCTGAATGCTGGATGGGATCCGGTCTGCTGTTGGGTATCCTGGGAATAAACAGCAGATCCCCACATCAGGAAAAAGAGAAGTATGATAACCGGAGCCGCAATGGAATCCAGAAAAACCGGTACACTTTTTGCAGTAGCTTGAGTCTTGTTTTCAGCCATTTATTTTGCTCTCCTTTACTAAAAAAACAGGAAAGGCCACTGAATGTTTAGAAAAGGCTGAAACAGCCAAACCTTATTGCTATTTTTGTACCACAAAACAGAAGCATGGAATACAAGACCCGAATCCAAATCCTCCTGATCCTGGCCATTTTCGGCCTGGCTCTATTGCCATCCTGTGAAAAAGACCCAGATCTGCCACAGGAAACCATGGTCCTGAATAACTGGATCTGGGAAGGTATGAATGATTTTTATTTCTGGGAAGCCCATATTCCTAATCTGAATCCCAATGTGGAGCCCGATCCCAGGGAGTTCTTCGACAAGATTCTCTATGAGGATGACCGCGACTCACGGATTTTTGAAGACTATGATGCGGTGATGGCCGTTATGGATGGAGTGGAGGTGTCAACCGGAATGTCGGTATACCCTATGATTTATACTGAAACCCAGGTGGTGGCTTTTGTGGAGTATGTGGTACCCGGAACACCCGCCGCCGACTCCGGCATTAGTCGGGGCGATATCATCCTGACCATCAATGGCCAGACTCTCACCCAAACCAACTACTACACTATGTACTACCAGACCACGGCCACCTTTGGTTTTGGAGAGTGGGACGGAACTTCCATCAATCCCAATGGAACAGAAATTACCCTTCAGGCGTCAGAAATAAAAATGACTCCTGTGATTTATGACGAAGTAATTGAATATCAGGGACAAAAGATCGGGTACCTGGTCTATACACTGTTTATCTATGGACAGAACGATGAATGGCTGACTGAACTTAATGCAGTTTTTGAGGAGTTTCTTTTGGCCGGAGTTACCGATGTGGTGATGGATATCAGATACAATCCGGGAGGCGACCTGTCTCTTTCGACCTATATTGCCAGTACCCTGGGCCCCGCCTCAGCCATGGAGGATAGCTCGGTATTTGTTGATATGGTCTGGAACGAGAGGTACACCCAGTACTGGCTTGGTGCGGATCTTAACAGTGATGGAGTAGCGGACGGACTGGACTCGGAACAGCTGCGTTTCAGACTGCCGGAGAGTGACCTGAACCTGGATCTCACCAGGGTCTACTTCCTCACCACCGGTGGTACTGCCTCGGCCAGCGAATCGCTGATGGTGGGTCTCGATCCCTATATGGATGTGGTCCAGGTAGGTACAACTACCTATGGAAAATGTTATGGTTCCATTCTGGTGGATGACTGGGAAGATCCCAAACGGCACAATTGGGCCATGCGACCCATCGTGATCAAATATTTCAATGCAGAGGGATACACCGACTTTGTGGATGGAATCGAGCCTGATCACCTGGTTCAGGACAACCTGCTCTATGCCAAACCATTTGGCAGCCTGGAGGATCCCCTTCTGGCCAGAGCACTTGAAGAGATCACAGGAGTTTCGCCCACGGTAAGAAAATCGGTACAGGCTGAAGCCGGGTTTAAACCATTCAGAGTCCCATTGAAACAGATCCCGGAGCTTAAGGTTGAGTTGCCTGAGAAAGATTAGGAATTTTCCTGAAGACGTCGCTTCAGAACGGCCCGGTTGATCCGCCTGGCCAATGCCGGCCCCTCGTAGATAAAGCCGGTATATATCTGGATAAGTGTGGCTCCTGCATCCAGCATGTTCAGGGCATCCTTCACGTTCATAATTCCGCCCACAGCAATGATGGGAAGCTTCCCCCTGGTTTTCTCATGAATGTACCTGACCACCTCCAGGCTTCTGGCTGTAATAGGTGCGCCGCTCATGCCCCCTTTGCCAATGGCCTCTATTTCATGGGCAGGGGTCCTGAGTCCCTCGCGCCTGATGGTGGTGTTGGTGGCCACAATACCATCCAGCTTCATGTTGGATACTATTTCCAGAGTCTCATCCAGTTGTTCCTTATTCAAATCAGGTGATATCTTAAGCAACAAGGGCTTCCGGGTCTCCTTCCCGCTCCTCAGTTCAATGAGTCTGCCCAGGATCTTTTCCAGGGAATCCTGATCCTGCAGTTTCCGCAGATCGGTAATATTGGGACAGCTTACATTCACCACGAAATAGTCCACGCCATCGTATATGGCATTGAATACAGCCTCATAATCGTCCACAGCCCTCTCATTGGGGGTCAGTGTGTTCTTGCCCAGGTTTCCGCCTAAAATGAGCCCGGAAGGCCTTTTCCGGCCCAATCTGACTGCCGCTGCCTCTGCTCCGTGGTTATTAAATCCCATCCTGTTGATCAGGCCCCTGTCTTTTTTGATGCGAAAGCTCCTGGGGCGATCGTTCCCCGGCTGGCCCAGAGGAGTGACTGTTCCCACCTCAATAAATGAGAATCCAAAGGCATGAAACTCACGGTAGATCTCGGCGTTTTTATCAAATCCGGCAGCAAGTCCCACCGGATTGCTGAAGGTCAGACCCAAGAAGTCGGTCTCAAGGGCCTTGTTTCTCACATGATAGCACCTTTTCACAAGTGAAAAAACACCAGGTATGATGAATAGTGCCCGCAGTACGGTAATTAACAGGTGATGAATGGACTCAGGGGAGAGGAGAAAGAGGATGGGTCTGATTAGAAACCGGTACATTCTATTTTTGCATGCAAATATACACAGATTTCTAATGCGCAGAAGCAAAAGTCCTGAAGGTGTCATCATCATAGATCACCATCACCTGGACAATTTTCCGCTGATCCCCTGCCTTTTGATCAGGCACCGATTGTGAGCTGTCTGATTGTTGCTCCTTAGCTGCATCTGCAGGGGTTTCAGTAGTAACTGAAGCTTCAAAAGCAAGAGGTGAAGGGGCAGGAGGAGACAAAATTTCACTGGTTTCCGGCTCCTCCACGGGAATTTGACCGGGAATCTGCTCCTCAGGTGGATGTTCTGGGGGATCAAACAGGTTCCCCGCTACGTTTCTGCCCATCTGTTCATACATGGTGCCTTCGCCCAGCATTAACCAGGCAGCATTCAAACCGGGAAATGCCTTCAAAGTCTTATGTAGAAAGTCAAAGCTGGGATTGTTCCTTCCCGAAATCACATGCGATACACTGCTTCTCTGTACTCCGATTATATCAGCAAATTTTGAAGGAGTAATCTGTTCCAGGTCCAGTAACTGAAGAAGGCGCTCTTTCATAAGATAATCTTTGATTACAAATGTAACAACTATTTTGTTTCCATATGTAAACAGCACTTGTTCACATTTGTAACATAATTCAAATTATAGCAAAAATCAATTATATTCAGTGTAACGCTCCCTGGCTCCAGTTAAGTTGAAAGTTGGTGCATTTGCACCATTATAATAAATACTGCTTATAAATGACGATAGCGTTGGAAACCCTGATATCAGGGGTGTCAGAAGCTGATATTTCAGCATTACAAGGCCAGAACAGGCTTATTTATCGGTAAAAGGCTTATAAATAGGCGTTAGTTAATAAATGCATGAAGTAAAGGTGATAATGCCCTGGTATTTAGGACTATATTATAGATATATGTCAAACTGAAAGCCCTTTTTCAGGTCAAATCCAGTCATTCCCATACAATTTGGTGAAGATAATCAAGATATTAATCTGATTATCATGCAGTTAATATTGAATCCTTTCAATTTGTAAGTGGGATTGGTTTTGTTTACATTTGTAACTAGTAAAAAAGAGATTATTTGTTGCATTATGTTAATTAATACACTCTTTTTATCCTGTTTACAATTGTAACACCCTTTGTTTTGGTTACATTTGTCAATTATTATAAAGAGGCTTTTAATCTGCTCAAAAATCGCTTTTTCAACAAAGCATATTCTGACTCCAGTAAAATCTCTCCTTCCGTGATCACTTAAATGAAGAACAGGATCCTTCCCTGGTTATAGAACTACAATTTCCCACTCCTCCCTCCTCCTCTTTAGCTTAATCACCATTTTGGGCAGCACTGTGGGATGAGTCTGGATTTTGTGGTCTCTCCTTCTATGTTTCGCGGATTGGGACCGGAACAGGAACAAATAGGACCTTCTGAAGAGCTTAAAACCAATAGAAAGCTGAGCTGTAAGCTGAGAAACAGACGTTTAGATACAAGAAGTACAGGAAGCCCCGGATATCCAACCTGGGAAAAAGAGGTAGTATTTAGCTATTTTGCGTCAATTCTCCTTCCGAACGGGCCACAATAGATGCTACTGTGGAGTCACCTGTGATATTCACAACTGTTCTGAGCATATCCAGGGGACGGTCCACACCCAGGATCAATGCTAATCCCTCCACAGGTAATCCCACCGAATTAAGGACAATGATCAGCATGACAATGCTCCCACTGGGTATGCCCGGCGATCCTATGGATGCCAGGGTCGCCGTCAGCACAATTGTCAGCTGCTGGATCAGAGTCAGATCGATTCCGAATACCTGCGCAATAAAGACCGCTGCAATGGCCTGGTAACAACTGGTCCCGTCCATATTGATTGTCACCCCTACCGGAAGCACAAAGTTGGCTATGGGTTTGGATACCCCCAGCTCGTTGGTCACCTGCTTCAAGGTAACAGGCAGTGTGGCAGCACTTGAACTGGTGGTAAAAGCAACCAGCTGGGCTGGGAGAATCCCCTTCAGGAAACCAGGGATTCTGATCCGGGCGAATATGCGTATCAGCAAAGGATAGAGTCCAAGAATCAGGAGAAACAGTCCCACAATCACGGTCAGCATATACATACCCAGCGCTGTGAAAATATCGGCATCGCCGGAAAAATCCACCACAAGGGCTGCCATCAATGCGAAAACTCCAATGGGTGCAAAGCGCATGATCATGTCCACAATCTTGAGAATCACATCGTTAAGGCCGTCAAAGAAATTCTTGACCACCTGTGTTTTCTCTCCGGGCACCAGAACCAGGGCAATGCTAAACAGGATGGCAAAGAAAATAATCTGCAACATCTTTGAATTATCCCCGGCAGCCAGGAAAAAGTTCTCGGGGATCATCTCCTCGAAGAAATGAAGAGGTGACTGCTTTTCATACTTCTGGGCAGACTCCTGCCGGATCTCCACCTGGCCTCCGAATTTCTCCCTGTACTGCTCCTGCCTGTCATCCGGAAACACATCGCCCGGCTTGAAAATATTCACCATGGCCAGTCCCACCGTAGTTGCAAAAACTGTAGTTATAATATATATAGCGATGGTTTTGTAGCCAATCCTGGAAAGCTTTGTAATATCGGTCAGGCTAGAGATGCCCTTTACCAGTGAGACAAAAATCAGCGGTACTGCGATCAGCTTGAGCAATTTCAAAAAGATGGTTCCCCACGGTTTGATCCAGTCGATGGTAAAACTCTCCCAACCGGTCCATACAGCGATCAATCCAAAGAGGATCCCAAGGCCCATGCCTAAAAAAATCTTTGCCCAGAGTGGTAATTTCTTCAACATTGTTTTCTGTTTATTAAATTTCTCTATACCAGTGCTTTATATAATATTTCCACCGGGTGCATTGCGTGCGTGCCGGTGCCATCAAATATCTGGTGCCTGCAACTGGTACCCGGCGCTGCTACCAGTGTATCTTCATCTGCTTTTCGTATTGCAGGAAACAGAACCAGTTCACCCACCTTTATGGAGAGGTCGTAATGCTCCTTCTCATATCCGAACGAGCCGGCCATCCCGCAGCACCCCGAAGGAATCTCCTCCACCCTGTAATTCTCAGGAATAGACAGCACCCGCCGGGTGGGACCGGTGCTGGCAATGGATTTCTGCTGACAATGTCCGTGAAGCTTCAGCTCTGCTGCCTCTTTGGTGAACAGAGAATTGTCAAACAATTTGTTCTCATACGCCCGGTCGAGGTACTCCTCCATGGTATAACAATAATCTGCGAGTGCCAGAGCCCGCTCTTTATGCTCCTTTCCCACCAGTTCAGGAAACTCATCTCTGAAACCAAGTATGGCTGAAGGTTCAATCCCCACCAGCGGTCTCTCTTCGGATACAATCGGGGACAACACCTCTACGTTCTTCCTGGCGATCTGCCTGGCTTTTTTAAGCAGACCTTTGGAGATAAAGGTTCGGGCACTGACCGGGTGCTTCACAATGTTCACCCTGATTCCCAGCTTATTAAAAAGCCTGATGCTACTCACACCCAGGGAGGTGTCGTTATAATTTGTAAACTCATCTATATAGAGGATCACCTCCGGTGCATCCGCCGGGAGGGCGTTATTCAGGCTGCGGAGGTGCTTCCGTGCCCAGCTGCGCAGAGATCTCCTCCCGAGGGTAGGGATGCTCCTGTTCCGGGCAAATCCAAGCACACTCTTCAACATTGGAGCGGTAATCCTGCCTGTGGCCACCAGGTTAAAGATCCAGGGAAACAGCATGCCCAGCCTGTTCACCGTGGAAATATTGGCTATGAGCCTGGTTCTCATGGGTACCCGATGATGTTCGTACCATTGCTGCATAAATTCGGCCTTAATTTTTGCCATATCCACGCTGGAGGGACACTCCGATTTGCACGCTTTGCATGAGAGACAGAGGTCGAGGATCTCATATATTTCAGGCTGATCAAATGGCTTTTTCAGTCCGCTCACGGAGAGCAGTTCACGTAGTACATTTGCCCTGGCCCGGGTGGTCGCCGATTCATCGCGGGTAGCCATGTAGCTGGGACACATGGTGCCCCCTGTCACTTCAGTTTTTCTGCAATCGCCTGATCCATTGCACTTTTCGATAAGATTCATGAATCCACCTTCCCTTGAGAAATCGAACCATGTATCGAAATCAGGAGAGCGGTGACCAGGCTGATACCGCAAGTGTGTATTCATAGGAGGCGTGTCGATGACCTTCCCTTCATTGAATATTCCTTCCGGGTCGAACAGCTGTTTGATCCGCCTGAACAGTTGAAAATTGTGCTCACCCACCATCAGTGGGATAAACTCGCCCCGGAGCCTTCCGTCTCCATGTTCTCCGCTGAGTGAACCCCGGTATTTTTTTACCAGTTTTGCAGTATCCAGGGCGATGTCGTGATATAACTGAACATCGACCGGATCTTTAAGGTTCAGGATGGGCCTCAGGTGCAGCTCCCCTACGGAAATATGGGCATGAAAAACACATGCAAGCTCGTATTTATCAAGTAGTTGATTAAATTCTGAGATGTAATCCTCCAGCATCTCCACCCTGACGCTTGTATCTTCGATCACGGAGACCGGCCGCCCCTCTCCCGGGATGTTGGAGAGGACCCCCAGGCCCGCTTTTCTCAGGGCCCAGACTTTGGAGATATCGTTCCCTGTAACCACCGGAAAATAGTAGCCCAGACCGGCCTTTCTCATCTCATTTTCCATGTCCGAAATCCGCTTCCTTAAAACTGACTCATCCTCGTCCACAATCTCCACCATCAAAACTGCCCCCGGATCGCCTTCCAGGAAAAATCGGTTCTTCTTCTGGGTCAGGTTCTCTTTGGTACAGTCAAGGATGGTCTTATCCATCAGCTCCACAGCTGTGGGAGCGTGCTTCAGTGCAAGCAGGTTGCCCCTGATGGCCTCCATAACTGAATGAAAATGAATGGGAACCAGTGCTTTATAAGGAGGAGGCAGAGGAACCATGTTGAGTTTTGCCTCAGTCATGAAAAGCAGGGTTCCTTCCGATCCTGACAATAAGCGGCACAGGTTGAAATCTTTGTATTTTGAACTGTCACCCGAAAACTGTGGAGAGTTTAGCAATTCATCCAGGGCATAACCGGTATTCCGCCTCACCACGTCCGGGTCGGGAAATCCCTCTTTGATCTCCGACTGGTTCTTCGTATCACTGAGAATGGCATTGATCTCCCGGTAGAGATTCCCTTCAAGGCCCTCCTTTTGAATCTTTTCCATATAATCTGCCTGGTCCAGCGGACCAAACTCAGCCACGGAGGCATCGCTAAGAACTGCCCTTACCGACAGGGTATGGTCCCGGGTGGCCCCGTATACCAGTGAGTGAAGACCACAACTGTTGTTACCGATCATCCCTCCGATCATGCTGCGGTTGGAGGTGGAGGTCTCTGGACTAAAAAAAAGACCTGTGGATTTCAGGGCAATGTTCAATTCATCAAGCACCACCCCGGGTTCCACCCTTACCCATCGCTCCTTTTCATTGATCTCCAGAATCCTGGTCATGTGCTTCGACACATCCACCACCATCCCGTTACCAACTACCTGACCTGCAAGGGAGGTCCCGGCAGCTCTGGGGATCAGGGACAAATGATTCTCACGGGCAAACCGGACCAGTTCCCGGATGTCGTTTTCATGTTTGGGATAGACCACCGCCTGTGGATACTCCTTATAATCGGAGGCATCGGTGGAGTACATAATCAGCCTCAGGCGATCGGTATGCAACTCGCCATCGAGGCGTGCCCTAAGCTCATCAAACTTGCTTTTCTCTATTTGTGTGGTACTTTTCAGACCAACAAATATAACAGAATCTCCAAAGCCAAAAACCCCCCTCCACAGACTTTCACCTTATGCCTTTCAGCTTTTACCTAAAATCGGTGCTCTCAAAGATCTTATCGGCCGAACCGGCAATAAAACCACTGAAAATATGACCGTCTCTATCGGGGTACCTCAGGGCAAATTCATAGTAACATCCCGGGATGGTATGTACTCCGTCTGTGAAATTAAGCTCCACCCTGTCGGCCAGGGTACTGGATTGTTCCAGAAGCTGTTCAGGAGTTCCCTTGATCTCACCACCGGAGCTGTTCAGCTGGTATCCACTCTCCTTCAGAAAGCCATTTACTGCTTCGATTCCGTCAAATCCGGTAAGGTAGTTGATGCTTACTGTAAAATGGTTGGCACGGTAGCCAAATGCATACAACCAGGCCGCATATTCCGACTCCTCCCTTAAACGAGTATACACTTCATAACTAATTGATTTGAAAATAGTTCCATGAAAAATAAGTTCAGGTGAAGCAAGCAGCTCTCCCGGAATTGCATCCAGTTGACTCCTGATGGTCCGACGCAGATCCTCCGAAAATTCATTCAGGATCAGTTCGCTGATAAAGACCCGGGGCGACTCAGGTTCTCCCGGCAGCTCAAAGTGCTTGGCTCTCAACTTCTTTACCTCAAAATAGTACTCTCCGGCAGGGACATACCCGGCCTCAAGAAACGGGCGGGCAATCACATCTATGTTCACTCTGGGATCGTCGAATGTGCGAAACGCCACATGGTCGTTCACTACCCTTTCTCCAGAGTTTTGAAACAGATCAGATATCTGTCCGGCACTTGGATTCTCCCCGGAATACTGCTCCCACAACTTTTCAAATATTTCAGCGGATTTCATAATTCTTTGGTTTTTATTTATTAATAACCATACACATCCAAAAGTGTTGCAAAAGATGTTTTCTGAAGATTAGACTCTATTTTTTTGACTACCTTTATATCTACAATTTACAAAACATAAATTATTGATAATCAATGAATTTAATTGAGAAAATAAAGGAAAAGGCTCGCATGGACTGCCAGCGAATCGTGCTTCCGGAAGGCTTTGAAGATCGAACCATTATGGCAGCAGATGCCATCATCAGAGAGAAACTGTGCTACATCAAGCTGATTGCAGATCCGGTAGAGCTGGAGAAAAAGGTCCATCAATTCGGTCTGAATAACATCAAAAAAGCCACAGTGATCAATCCCAAGGACCACCCCAAGAAGCAGGAGTATACCGAACTTCTTTATAAAATCAGGAAGTCCAAGGGCATGACCATGGAGAAGGCAGCTGAACTGGTAGAAGATCCCCTTTACCTGGGAACCCTGATGATTAAGGCAGGAGATGCTGATGGTGAAGTGGCCGGTGCTGCAAATGCTACCACCGATGTGTTGCGTCCCGCCTTCCAGATTGTGAAAACCCTGCCGGGCATCAGCGTTGTTTCAGGCGCTTTTATCATGATTCTGCAGGACCACTCGTTCGGGGAAGATGGCGTGATAGTTTTCGCCGACGGAGCAGTACACCCCGATCCCGATGAGAAACAACTGGCCGAAATTGCTGTTGCCACTGCAGGAACAACGCGTTCCATACTCGGATTTGAACCCCGAATTGCCATGGTCAGTTTCTCCACCAAGGGAAGTGCTTCTCATCCCATGGTGGATAAAGTGGTGAATGCCACCAAACTGGCCAAAGAGATGGATCCTACCCTGATGATCGATGGCGAATTGCAGGCCGATGCTGCACTTATTGAGGCCATTGCCAAAAGCAAGGCGCCGGACAGTCCCATCCAGGGAAATGCCAATGTGATGATCTTCCCCGATCTGAACGCAGGTAATACTGCCTATAAACTTGTACAGCGACTGGCCAAGGCCGAAGCAGTCGGACCGGTGCTGCAGGGAATGGCAGCTCCCATCAATGATCTTTCCAGGGGATGTTCGGTGAGCGATATTGTGAACCTGGTTGCCATTACATCTAACCAGGCCTCGGGATTGAAAAAACAGAAGTAATTGTAATTATCAAAATTTAACAGACAACTATTCATGGTAATATTAGTATTAAACTGCGGCAGCTCTTCCATTAAGTACCAGTTATTTAACATGGACGAAAATGAAGAGTCGGTGATTGCCAAAGGCATAGTGGAAAGGATCGGTTTTACCGATGCGGTGATCTCTCACAAACCTATGGGAAAGAATAAGTACAAGGATGTCAAACCCATCATGGACCATACCTCCGGAATCAACCTGGTCATGGGAGCACTGGTGGACAAGGACCACGGTGTATTAAAGACCATTGAGGAGATATCTGCTGTGGGGCACCGCGTGGTACAGGGCGGAGAGAAATATAAGGAGAGCGTGCTGATCACCAAGGAGGTTATCCAGGACATTGAAGCATGCATGGATCTGGCCCCTCTCCACAACCCGGCCAACCTGAAAGGGATCATTTCGGTGGACGGTCTTCTTCCCGGAATCCCCCAGATCGCTGTATTTGACACCTCTTTCCACCAGAGCATGCCTCCACATGCCTTTATGTATGCTATTCCACGTGAGTATTATGAGAAATACGGGGTCCGGAAATACGGATACCACGGCACCAGTCATAAATACGTCTACAAGAGAACCAGCAAGATCCTGGGCAGGGATACCCGCGATATGAAGGTGGTTTCGTGTCACCTGGGCAATGGAGCTTCAGTGACCGCCATAGAGCACGGAAAATCGATGGATACCTCCATGGGGTTTACCCCCGTGGACGGATTGATTATGGGTACCCGCACCGGGGATATCGATCCTGGAGTGTTACTTTTCCTGGCCGACAAGGAGCACCTGAGCCTGAAAGGAATCAGCAATATGATCAATAAACGCAGTGGCATGGTCGGTATCTCGGAAATTTCCTCGGATATGCGTGATCTGGAACTGGCTTATTATGAAGGAAATGAACGTGCCAACCTGGCACTTACCATGTATGCCTACCGTGTCAAAAAATTTATTGGTGCGTATGCTGCTATTATGAATGGCCTCGATTGTGTCATCTTTACCGGGGGGATCGGTGAGAACGATTTCAACATCCGTCGCATGATCCTTCAGAACATGGATTACCTGGGACTCGATTTCGATGAAACTGAAAACCATGGGGTGAAAGGAGAGGATAAGATCATCTCCAAGCCCGATTCGCGGGTCACGGCTCTTGTGGTTAAAACCAACGAAGAACAAGTGATCGCGAGCGACACATATAAAATCCTGGAGAAGTGCTGCTAGTCTTTCAAATGTGTTAAAGAACCTACCTGGATACCCGGTTTGCACCGGGTATTTTTTTTTCTTTGTGGTGAATAAACAAAATTCGATATGCTGACAGAACTTTCTCAGTTGCGTGACTTGCTGGACAAGAGCCATAAACCAAAAAGACTGGTACTTGCTGCCTCTGAAGATGCACACTCCCTGAATGCTGTAGTCAATGCAGCCAATCAGAATATCATTCGTCCGGTGCTGGTAGGCGACAAAGAGAAGACTTTCGGGATGGCTGAGATCCTGAACCTGGATATCAGTAAATATGAGTTTGTGGAGACTGCAAGCCCAAAAGAAGCGGTGCAAACTGCTGTAAAACTGGTTCATGATGGTCAGGCCGATGTGCTGATGAAGGGAAAGGTAGGTACTTCCGACATGCTTCACAGTGTGCTGAATAAGGAGTACGGGCTTCGCATCGGCAAACTCCTCTCCCATTTCGCCTACTTCGAGATTGAGACCTATCACAAGCTTATTGCGGTAACCGATGTGGCCCTGAACATCGCACCCACCCTCACAGAAAAAATCGCTATCCTCAACAACGCGGTAAAAGTGCTCAATAACCTGGGCATTGAAATGCCGAAAGTGGCGGTACTCGGTGCCATCGAAAAGGTAAATACCGAAATGGATGCCACCCTGGATGCAGCGCTGCTGTCCAAAATGAACCAGCGCGACCAGATCCTCAACTGCATTGTGGACGGTCCCCTGGCATTCGACAATGCCGTCTCCTTTGAAAGTGCCAAGCACAAAGAGATCAAAAGTGATGTGGCCGGCGATACAGACCTTTTACTTATGCCTGATATTGAAGTGGGAAATGTACTTTATAAATCCATGGTTTTCTTTGCCAAGGCTAAAGTGGCCGCCATTATTGTGGGTGCGAAAGTTCCCATTGTACTTACCTCCAGATCCGATTCTGAGCAGGCAAAATTCGATTCCATCCTCCTGGCAGCAGTAGCGGCCGATAAACAATAGAAAAGCTGAATAAGGGGCTAAAAAGTAGTTTAATATGGGTGCTGACTATATACTTGTAATCAATCCGGGTGCAACCTCCACCAAAATTGCGGTCTACCGAAATAACCAATCGGTTTTTTTAAAAAGCATACGCCACGAGAGTGGAGAGCTTGAAACGTTTGCCCGCACCAGCGATCAGCTCCCCTACCGGCTCAACCTTGTACTTTCAGAAGTAGAGGAGAATCATATTCCCCATGACAAGGTGGGTATGATCATCGCCAGGGGGGGATTGATCCACCCCATTGAATCGGGTGTTTATGAAGTGAATGAGGTGATGATCAAAGATCTTGAAGAGGGTGTTATGGGCGATCATGCCAGCAACCTGGGGGGATTGGTCGCTCACCGGCTGCTGGAAACATTTACCCAGGCCAGGGCCTATATTGCAGACCCGGTAGTGGTGGATGAGATGGATGAAGTGGCCAGGATCAGCGGTCATCCCGAATTCCGGCGCACCTCCATCTTCCATGCCCTGAATCAGAAATCTGTAGCCAGATCGCATGCCCACTCCATGGGTCTTGAGTATGAAGAGATAAACCTGGTGGTGGTCCATATGGGTAGCGGGATTTCAGTGGGCGCACATCAAAAAGGACGGGTGGTTGATGTGAACAATGCTCTCGACGGAGAGGGACCGTTCGGCCCGGAACGTTCGGGTACCCTGCCTGCAGGAGCCCTGGCCAGGTACTGCTTCCAGGAGGGCAACTCGTGGAATAGAGTCACGAAGATGCTGACCGGCGAAGGCGGAATGTTTGCCTACCTGGGCCATAAGGATGCTCAGTTGCTTGAAAAGATGACCGGTGAGGGTGATGCGGAAGCGGGACTGATACAGAATGCCCTGGCCTACCAGGTGAGCAAAGAGATCGGTGCCATGGCTGCTGTGCTCTCCGGCAGCATCGACGGCATCCTGATTACCGGCGGAATGGCACATAACCCCGGTCTGACCGGTGCCATCAAGGAGCGGATCGAATTTATGGCCCCGGTGTATATCTACCCGGGCGAGGATGAAATGAGGGCGCTGGCCCACAACGGTTCCCTGCTGCTGAGCGGAAAAGTCTCCGTGAAACAGTATATTGGGAAAAAATCCGGAAAATGAAGAAAGCGATCCTGCTGATCCTCCTTCTTTCAACAATTGCAGCATCTTTACATGCACAGGAAGAGATTCCGAGCCGCAAAGGTAAATTTTTCCTGATCCCGGAACTCTGGCTCTCGTTCGGATCCCGGACCTATATCGATGTGGCGCCCCTGGTAGGTTACCATGTGAATAATCGCCTTTCTGTAGGACTGGGGCCACACTATATTTTTCAGTCACAAAAGGCCATACCTCCTTATCCGTCATACCAGACACATGCGTACGGACTCAAAGGATTTGCACGGTTTTCACTGATTACCAATGCCGAAGAGTTTCTTCCCATTAAACTGTTCAGCGAACTGTTCGTTCATATGGAGTATGAAGGACTGAGCCTGGAGAAGGAACACTATATGCCTCCCTATACCGAAGACGGCAGGTTTGTCTACAGTGGGTTCCTGGTGGGAGGCGGACTCTCCCAGAGGGTGGGTATGTATAACTCTGTCTCCTTCATGGTCCTGTGGGACATCAATGAATCGACCTCTTCACCCTACTCGAACCCGGTTTTCAGAATAGGTTTTAATGCCTACTTTTAAAAGAACACATGGAACAGTTAACCTTGTTGAGCTCGCAAGCTCCGTTTTCATCTAATGGCCTGGTGATCATCGGATCGGTGATCGTAATTATCTCCTACCTGTTCAACCTGGTGGCCAAACGGTACAGCATACCCAGTGTGCTGCTGTTGATTTTCCTTGGCATGGGGCTGCACGGTGTGGTATCAGCCACCGGGCTCGAGTCGCCCGACCTGACCCCCATCCTCGAAGTGCTTGGGATCATCGGACTGATCATGATCGTGCTGGAGGCTTCGCTGGACCTGGAACTGGCCGGTGAAAAAAGAACGCTGATCTCACGCGCCTTCTTTACCGCCCTGGTGAACCTGGCCTTCTCCTCCTTCCTCATCGCAGGTGTCATGATGATCTACCTCAAAGTGGACCTCACCACCGGGCTGCTCTATGCCGTTCCGCTCTCCATCATGAGTTCGGCCATCATCATCCCCAGTGTATCGGCACTTAATAAGGATAAAAGGGAGTTCATGGTCTATGAAAGCACCTTTTCTGATATCCTTGGTATTATGCTGTTCTATTTCCTGATCAGCAGCATGGAGACGGAGAGTTTCGGAGAGATGAGTCTGGCGGTACTGCTCAACCTGTCGCTCACCGTATTGGTCTCGCTGGCAGCAAGTTATTTCCTGATCTTTCTCTTCCAGAAGATCCGCACCGAACTGAAGCTATTCCTGCTGATCGCTGTCCTGATCCTGCTTTACTCGCTCAGTAAGATGTTCCATTTATCCAGTCTCCTGATCATACTGGTATTCGGACTGATCCTCTCCAACAGGAACATCTTCTTCCCGGGTAAAATGAGGAAGTTTCTGAATGAGGAACACATGGCCACCATCTTCGACAATTTCAAGATGATTACACTGGAGTCCTCCTTCATTGTCCGCACCTTTTTCTTTGTGATTTTTGGGTTTACCATCGTATTGGCCAGCCTGCTCGACCTGAAGGTCTGGCTGGTAAGCATCCTGATCCTGGGCATCCTTTATGGACTGCGGTGGGCATGGTTCCGGCTGGTGATCCGTAAGGATATCTACCCCGCTGTATGGATGGCCCCCAGGGGACTGATCACCATCCTGCTCTTCTACTCCATTCCTGAAAACCTGGTGGTGGCGGAGTTCAATACCGGCATCCTGCTACTGGTGATTCTCGCCTCCAGCATTATGATGGCTGTATCGCTTATAAAATACAGGAAATCAGGGCCCGGAGAGCCTGAATTGACAATCGCGGAAGCGGTCGAAGAGGGAGAATACCTCCCTGATTCTGACTCGCCGTGAACAAGATGATTTAAATTTTTGTTAAATACCCTTTAGCGATTCATTTCCCTTTATTTAAAGAGAAATAATTGCTTTATTTGCATCTTCAAAATTTAACAGAACATGATTGCTGAAAAAAATAATGTAGTATCCATCGTCTATGAACTGAGATCCGGATCAAAAGAGGGCGAAGTAGTTGAATCTCTGAACAATGAAAATCCCCTCACTTTTCTTTTTGGAACAGGTGGCATGCTGCCGAAATTTGAAGAGAAACTGAGTGGCCTGACCAACGGTGACGGTTTTGAATTCCTGCTGGGGTTGGAAGATGCATACGGCCCTGTGGTGGAAAACGCCATTGTGCAAGTTCCCCAAACAGTTTTTGAAGTTGAAGGGGAAATCGACGAATCCATGATGAAGGTGGGAAACACCGTCCCCATGATGGATGCGGAAGGCAGGCGCCTGAACGGTAAAGTCATTGCCATTGAAGAAGATGCCGTTAAGATGGATTTTAATCACCCCATGGCCGGAAATGATCTCCATTTCAAGGGCCAGGTGACCGACGTTCGCAATGCCACCGATGAGGAGCTTACTCACGGTCATGTACACGCTGCCGGAGGTTGCGGATGCGGTAGTAGTGAAAGCGGCGAATGCAACGACGGCAACTGCGACGACGATTCCTGGAAGAGCGAAGGAGAAGGCGGAAGTTGCGGCTGCGGTTGCTAATCCACCTTTGATCTTCTATTTCATTTCAAACAGGTCTGCATCTTTCCAGACCGGGAACTTCTCCCTGTAATCCCTGAGTTTATCCAGATCCAGTGTAGATGTTTGTATACCGGGTTGTTTGTCCATTTTACGCATGATGCTGCCCATGGGATCAATGGCACAGGTTCCCCCTGTATGCACAGTTCCCAGGCCATCAATACCCGCCCGGTTGACCCCGAGAAAATAGCACTGGTTCTCAATGGCCCGTGCCCGGGTAAGCACCTCCCACACCTGCTGTCGTGGAGCCGGCCAGTTGGCCACATTCAGAAGCACATCATAATCCCCCCTGTTCCTATAGAATACCGGAAACCTCAGGTCGTAACAGATCTGTGGCAAAATCCTGAACTCGCCCAGGGTAAATACCTCTCTGGAACCACCGGGTATAAAGTGCTCATTCTCACGCCCCAGCCGAAACAGGTGGCGCTTGTCATAGTGCCCCTCCACTCCGTGGGGTGAAACCCAGTATAGCCTGTTGTAGATATTTTGGCCGTCACGTACGATGAGGCTGCCTGTAATGTATATTTCCTTCTCCCTGGCGATCTTCTGCATCCAGGCCAGCGCCTTCCCGTTCTCTCCTTCGGCATACTTTTCCGACTGCATGGTGAACCCCGTTGAAAAAGTCTCAGGCAATGCCACCAGGTCCGTACCATCAGGCACTTCCTCCAGCATCCGGACCATCAGTTCCAGGTTGGCATCAATCTCTTCCCAGACCAGATCGGCCTGAACCAGGCACACATTTAACTGCTTCTTCATTACATTGTTTTAAACTCCCGCAAAGCTAAGTGCTTTCGGTTAATGATGCAATTATCAATCTGTTGTTGTATAATATTTCATTTACATTAACTTAACATTAAATTAATATAGTGCGTCTCATTAAACCCTATTTTTGAACCTTAACCTAACAATTACTTTACATGGAGGCGTATTACATTCTTATCGTAGGTGTTCTCTTTCTTCTGGCCATCTCTGACCTGATCGTAGGGGTAAGCAATGATGCTGTGAATTTCCTTAATTCGGCCATTGGATCCAAAGCCGCACCATTTAAAATCATCCTGGCCATTGCGGCCGCTGGTGTCCTTGTGGGGGCTGTTTTTTCCAACGGGATGATGGAGGTGGCCCGAAAAGGGATCTTCAATCCGGAATTTTTCGCCTTCAATGAGATCATGGTTATTTTCCTGGCAGTGATGCTCACCGATATCCTGCTTCTCGATTTCTTCAACACCATTGGTCTGCCCACTTCGACCACTGTCTCCATCGTGTTTGAGATCCTCGGGTCGGCAGTGGCTGTTTCGATCTACAAATTCACAAGAAGCACAGAAGTTGTCCATGAGATGAGCGACTACATCAATGTGGAGAGTTCAGTGATGATTATCGTTGGAATATTCCTCTCCGTGATCATCGCCTTTTCGGTAGGAATGATTATTCAATGGATTGTCAGGCTCGCCTTCTCGTTTAATGTGAAAAAAACATACAAATACTGGACCGGTGTCTGGGGTGGTTTCGCCATCACCGCCATCCTCTATTTCCTGTTAATCAAAGGAGCCAAGGGATCGACCCTGGTGTCGGCCGAAATGCTCACATTCATTAAAGCAAATACCACTAGAATGTTGTTGTTCAGTCTTGTGGGCTGGACTGCACTGTTCCAGGTGCTGATCCTGTTTACACGGGTCAATATATTGAAAATCACCGTACTGGTGGGAACCTTTGCGCTGGCCATGGCCTTTGCAGGAAACGACCTGGTAAACTTCATCGGGGTACCCCTGGCAGGTTTTGAATCGTTCAAAGCATTCATGGCCTCAGGGAGTGCCGAGCCGGGAAGTTTCCTGATGAACGCATTGCGTGAGCCGGTAATTACCCCCATCTATTTCCTGATAGCTGCCGGTTTGATAATGGTAATGACGCTGCGCTTCTCCAAAAAAGCGAAGTCGGTGACCGCAACTACCCTCGATTTGAGCAGACAGGGTGAAGGCTCGGAACGCTTCGCCTCCTCCTCACTGGCAAGGTTCATTGTCAGAAGATCAGTTGAGATGAGTAATGGGATAGGAAAGATCAGTCCCGCTGTCGCCACCAGGTTTGTTCAGGCCCGTTTCGATGCAGAAAGTCACCGCGATGAGAAGCAGGAGGGCCTTGCTTTTGACCTGGTCCGCGCTTCGGTGAACCTTGTTGTAGCGAGTATATTGATCGCCATAGGTACTTCATTAAAACTTCCTCTTTCCACCACCTATGTTACATTTATGGTGGCCATGGGAACCTCTCTGGCCGATGGTGCCTGGGGAAGGGAGAGTGCCGTGTACCGCATTACCGGAGTGCTGACAGTCATAGGGGGCTGGTTCTTTACAGCTTTCAGTGCTTTCCTGGCTTCCTTCCTGATCGCTTCGCTGATCTTCTTCGGAAAACTGCCGGTGATCCTGATCCTGATAGTACTTTCCATCTTCATACTTCTTAGAACGCACGCTTTCCACAAAAGAAGAGCAGAGAAGCAGGTGCTGATCGACAGCAAGATCATTACCGCTTCCTATGAAGTGCTGAAATCGTGTGATGATGAAGTGAGGAGTTCCATTATTAAAGTATCCAAAATTCTCTACCTGACCTATACCAACCTGTTCAAGGAGAAACATAAGGAACTCAAAAACCTGAAGAAGGAAACAAAACATTTAACCAAGGACATCAAAGTGATCGTGGAGAATATTCCTGATACACTGAATAAATTCAAAGAGACCGAGCTCGCCAGCGGCCACCACTATGTCCAGGTAGTGGCTTATATGAAGGAGATGAGCTATTCACTGATGCATATTGTGCAACCTGCCTTCAACCACCTGGATAACAACCATCCGCTGGACAAAGAGCAGGTCGATACATTGAAAAACTTTAATGAAAAAGCCAGTGAATTCTTCAATTTTGTGATAAACATATTGAAGAACAGGAATTACGAAAGCATTGATGAACTGGTGCTGCGCCGGGATGAGATGATTAACCTGGCCAATGATATTCTGCTCCACCGAATCAAGATTCTTAAGAAGACCCAAAAAGGGGTCAAATTGAGTATCACCTACATGGAGATGCTGTCGGAGACCAAGAGCCTGTTCCTGAATGTGGTACAGCTGGTAAAAGCAGATTCGCAGCTTCAGGATTCGCTGGGCAAAGGGGAAGCAGATATTGATATGGAGGTACTTGATTAAACGGGGAAGCGGGGATCAGTACATCACATATTTGTAACCAATCCCCTTTACTGTCTGGATATATTTATCACCCAGTTTCTCCCTTAGTTTGCGGATATGTACATCTATGGTGCGGTCGCCTACCACTATGTTCTCATCCCAAACCCGGTCGAATATCTCCTCCCTGGTAAATACTTTCTCTGGTTTGGAGATCAGCAGGGAGAGCAGTTCAAACTCTTTTCTTGGAAGGGTGATGTCTTTTCCCTTTTTCACCACCAGGTACCGCTCTTTATCGACCACCAATTCTCCCGATACGATCTTATTTACAGAACCTGAATTGGCATCTTCAATCGTCACACTCCGGCGTTTCAGCAAGGCTTTCACCCTGCTTACCAGCACCTTGGGCTTGATGGGCTTGGTGATATAATCATCTCCTCCTGCCTCGAAACCTGCGATCTGGGAGTAGTCCTCTCCCCTGGCGGTTAAAAATGCCACCAGTGTGTTCTCCAGGTTTTCGGTGGACCTGATCTCCTCGCAGGCAGCAATGCCATCCATCTCCGGCATCATCACATCCATCAGGACCAGATGAGGCTTAATCTCTTTAGATAACCGGACGGCCTCTTTTCCATTGGAGGCTGTGTAAATATGAAAGCCTTCATTCCTGAGGTTGTAACTCAGAAATTCGAGGATGTCCTTTTCATCATCCACAAGCAATATCTTGTAGTCACTCCAGTTCATTGGTTCTCTGAAAATTGATTGTACATCTTTCGACGAATTTACACCAAAAAATTAGGTTCTGAAAACCTTGCCCCATGCCCTCAGAGGCAGTGTAAATTTAATGTTAAGATAATGTTAGCTGAATAAAAAATTTAACGGCCGGTTAGTGGTAACTTTATATTAAATTAATCCGATTTCTTATCATTGTGGTGTTTTAATTATCTTCCTATGAAACAGCTTAGTATCCTTGTGGTCATCCTTTCGGTGATGCCCATAGTCAGAAGTCAGGACACCATTCCGGATCCACCAAAACCGGGAACGGTTTCAGCCAGGATCTTCACCCACTTTAACTACAGCCTCGACCGGGACAATCCGGCCACTGCATTTGAGGTGAGACGTGCCTATTTTGGCTATACACGTGAGCTTGACAGCCATTTCTCCGCCGAGGTGCAGCTGGACATTGGCAGCGTGGACGATCAGTCAGAATTCAGCCTGATCAGGCGTTATACCTACTTTAAGAATGCCTACCTGAGTTACAAAACCGGGAACATCAAAACCTGGTTCGGTCTGATGGACATGCTTCAGTTTAATTTGCAGGAGAAGTTCTGGGGATACCGTTACCTCTACAGGTCCTACCTGGATGAGTACCGGTTCGGATCCAGTGCCGACCTGGGGGCCGGAATCCAGTACTCCCCTACCAAACATTTCACAGCCGACCTGGTCCTGAGTAACGGGGAAGGATATAAAAATCTTCAGTTTGACAATGCATACAGGATTGGAGCTGGAGTGACCCTTCAGCCCACACCGCGACTGACCCTGAGAACCTACTATACCATTCATACCAGTGAAGTGCACCAGATGATCTTCTCGGGCTTCGTAGGGTACAGAATGAACAGGCTGAGGATCGGAGGAGAATACAACCACCAGCTGAATTACAAATTCAACGATGGACACGACAGGTACGGCTACTCCATATACTCCACCTATATGTTCTCTGACAAATGGGAGGTGTTTGCCAGGTACGACCAGCTTTACTCCAATATCCTTCCGGAAGATGATGTTCCCTGGAACCTGGCCAGGGACGGAAGTGCCATCATCAGCGGAGTTCAGTTTACCCCCATCGAATATATCCATATGTCGCTGAATTACCAGGACTGGGTGGAGTTTGCCGAGAATGGAGGCTCTGCACCCTATCTCTACCTGAACATTGAAATCCTATTTTAATCCCGCGGCCACCTATGAGACAAAGTTTAACATTTCTTACAGTTCTAACACTTCTAAGCACTTTTTCGGCGTGCCGTAAAAGTGCTTACATCATCGAAGAGGTAGAATCCATCACCGACATGGGCGGTGGAACCGGGACCGTTACCTGGAGCAATGATAAAGATTACCTGATCAACGGTTTTGTCTTTGTCAATGACGGGCAGACCCTTACCATAGAGGCCGGAACAGTAATACGGGGCCGCACCGGGCAGGGAAGCCTTGCCAGCGGACTGATCGTAGCCAGGGGAGGCACCATCATTGCAGAAGGCACCCAGATCAATCCCATTATATTTACTGTGGAGGGAGACGACCTTCAAGGGAGTGTGCCCATTGAGGCCCGGGGACTCTGGGGTGGTCTGATTATCCTGGGAAATGCCACCATCAATACCGAATCGGGGGAGGATATGATCGAAGGGATTCCCATCAGTGAACCCCGGGGGATCTACGGCGGTTACGACGATGATGACAACTCAGGGATTCTTCGTTATGTCTCAATCAGGCACGGCGGAACCAATATCGGGGAAGGAAACGAGATCAACGGGCTAACCCTGGGAGCTGTGGGGCGACAGACCATCATCGATCATGTGGAGGTAATTGCCAATGCAGATGACGGGGTGGAATTTTTCGGGGGTACTGTGAACTGTAAAAATCTGGTAGTTGCCTTTTGCGGTGACGACGCCTTTGATCTGGATCAGGGATACCGCGGGAAGGGCCAGTTCTGGCTGGGCATCCATAATAATGATAAATGTTTAGAGATAACAGGCGGTTTACAACCAGTACAGTTACTTACTGAATGTCAGACAATTATCTATAATGCCACCCTGATCCACAGCCATCTTTCATCCATAGCCGTACCGGTTCATTTTCTCCAGTATGGCGGGGGGTACCTGAGGAACTCCATCATTCTCAATCCCATGGATGGGGTTGCTCTTCGATATTCGGATAAACCGGGTGATACCTGGTCACTGTTTCAATCCGGTCGATTGGCACTGGAAAACAACATCCTCTATCCGGGGTCCGGTCCCACCACTGCATATCATACCTATTCGGAGCTTGGAGAGGATCTAACTGAAGAAAACCAACAGCTCGCAGATTCAACCCTGGCATGGCAAACCAGCTTTGAAGATCCCGGGATCTCGGACCTGGACGGATTTACCCTGCTACCCCCAACCACCGAGTTTGAGAACATGGCTCCCTATGAGTGTGATTGGTTGGAGGAGGTTACCTACAAGGGTAGTTTCGGATCCAATCTCTGGATCGCGGGGTGGACCCTTCTTTACGAATCTGGTTATATCAACGACTGACCTCTCTGAGCAGCATACTGTTTACGTCCTGTGTTCCTTTCGGTTCAGATCAAATACGGTTTTTACAGGTGAGAAAGTGTCGATGGGAACCTCCACAAAAAGAGTCAGCCAGCGGGCCATGGCCCCGTTCCAGAGTCCAGGTAATTCAAGGGCTTTGAGTGACTTCCCGGCCACCGATTTTTCTGAAATAAATCCGGAATTCTGGTCCACATAGCGGATCAGGTTGAATTTTTTTCCCTGGTAATCACGAATGCTGCACACCAGGTCGACCGGATTAAAGTGGGTCGACTCATTTAGCTGCAATGCCTTCTCCGGATCCTCCATATCGATCTGAGAAGACTCTACGATCTGCAGCGACATTTCTCCCGATTCGGAACGCACGTAGAAGGGTCCGCCGCCCGGTTCACCCTCGTTCCGGACCATCCCACAAACCCTGATCGGCCGGTTCATGGTGCTTATCAACCACTTTCTGAGTTCTGAAGCATCCCACTGCTCAAGTATGTCGGGTATAGCAATACCCAGTCGATCATGCAGGTAGTTCACCATGTGATCCATGCGGGTCTTCTCCACCTTCTCGTCCCCTGTCAGTTGCTGCAGGTAATAAAACACTTTGGAGCGGATCTCAAGCAATACCCCACCCAGCACCTGCTTGTGTTTTACCCTTACATTCTTTCGGGAATCAGGCGCCACGTTATCTATGTTGCTGATAAAGACCAGGTCGGAGTCGAGAGCATCCAGGTTCCGTATCAGGGCTCCATGTCCGGCGGGTCTGAAAAGCAGGGAACCATCGTTGTTGCGGAATGGTTCGTTGTCCAGATCCACAGCAATGGTATCGGTTTCCGGCTTCTGAAATGAGAAAGAGAGATCGAAAATGAATCCTGTCTCCTTTTCAATCAGCGGCAGGATCCTGGCTGCCTCTGTCTGGAATCCATCCAGGTGATCGGGCGAAACCGTCAGGTGAATTCTTACCATCCCTTCCCGGTTTCCACAATACTTAACTGCTTCGCGCACATGCTCCTCAAATGCGGTTCTGCGGTCCTTTTCACTGTATTTATGAAATTTCAGAAGTCCTTTGGGTTTATTCCCGTAATTCAGTCCCTCTTCTCCAAGCACCTGCCGGAGAATCTCAGCAGGCGTTGTCTTCTCCTGCAGACTAAGATCTTCGTAAAAAGGATATTTCTCCAGCTTCCTGAAAAAACGATTTAACTCCTTGTTCCCTTCAATCCACTCCTCCTGCTTTGCCAGTGATTTCCCTTCCAGCTCTTCCTGTGCACCAAACAGCGTTTTAAACATACGTGTTGCCGCACCTGATGCAGGAATAAAACGGATGATCCTGAAGTCGGGAGCATTATCGAGAAAAACATCCAGGAAATGTTTCTCGTCCCCCTCTGAAATTACAAGAATACCCTTTCCGGGAGTGGCCGGCATGGTGATATCTGAAGGAGGAAATCCCTGCTTGAAATGTTTGATCTGTCGGTTGATCTCATCTATATGGATCCCTTTGGAACGGATCTGCTGAAGGTCTTTCTGGCTGAACATGATATGGCGTTTTCATTATAACGCCATCAAGATAAAAAAGTTTCAGATTTTTACCCCGTTTTTTCCCGCCTTAAGCGCCTTGATATTCAGCATTACCACATCCTCCCCTTTTCTTCTGAAAAGCGTATCCAGTGCACCTTCCAGGCTTTCCTGGGTGAGGCCCAGGTAGTCTGAGGCAGCTCCAAGCATCACGATGTTGGAGACTTTCTGTGACCCGATTTCCCTGGCAATGGCAAAAGCATCGATGATGACATGGTTCTGAAGCTTCCTGATCTCCGCAAACAGGTCATCTTCCGGGGGGTAGTCATCAATGTTCTTAAAAGTCCTGCTGCTGGTCACCACCCATCCCTCTTTTGCCAGGAAGGGAAGATAACGCAAGGCCTCCATGGGCTCCACAGAGAGGATCATATCACAGTTGCCTTCCGGTATCAGGTCAGAAGCAATGGGCGAATCAGCAATTCTAAGGTGTGACTGAACTGCACCGCCACGCTGACTCATGCCATGCACCTCAGCCTGCTTCAGGTAGAGTCCCGACTCAACCGCAGCCATCCCTATCACCGCAGCGATGGAGAGAATTCCCTGTCCCCCTACCCCTGCCAGTATAATATCCCTTTTCATACTTTTAGCTTTAGACTTTTGACTTTTGACTTTTAAGACGGCGAGAAGCCGTTTGAATACACTCCCGTTGGGCAATGATTACAGATACTCCATTGTATTCCAGCTCCTCCGACACCATCTTCCGATTCTCTTCATGATGTTTTCGCAGAGGATTCATCTCCCTGATGTGCTCCTTTTCTACTCCAAGCCCCCTGCATATATCCACCAGCCGGTTGGTGGCATGCGACTGCTGTCCTCCGGTCATCCCGGTGGTGGAATTGTCAGAGATAATTACGGTAACGGGCGTCTTCTCTACCACTGCATCCAGTAAACCGGTCATGCCTGAATGGGTAAAGGTGGAATCTCCTATGACAGCCACCGAGGGACGAATACCGGCATCCGATGCCCCCTTGGCCATGGTCACCGAAGCACCCATATCCACACAGGAGTTGATGGCATTATAGGGTGGAAGAGCTCCCAGTGTATAACAACCAATGTCTGAGAACACCCTTCCAGGCCCATAGGGCTCCAGGGCCTCTCCCAGCGCATTGTACATATCGATGTGACTGCAACCCTTGCAGAGGGCCGGGGGCCTGTTCTTCACTATACCCGGAACCTCCCGGGCAGGCTCTACGGTGACTCCCAGGGCCAGTTTCACCAGTGAGGGTGTTAGCTCTCCATCCCTGGGGAGCAAACCATCCAGCCGGCCGTTGATCCGATAGCTGTTCTCCAGGACGCCAACCAGCGACTCCTCCAGCAAGGGGGCACCCTCCTCCAGCACAACCACACGGTCCACCTGCTGCACAAATTGGTTCAACATCTTTGCAGATACAGGGTACTGTGAGATCTTCAGCACAGGGTGATTCAGTCCCGCCTCACCAGCCACCTCTCTGTAATAGTTATAGGCCAGTCCGCATGCAATCACCCCTGTGGAGCTATCTTTCCCCTCCTCCAGCCTGTTCAGACCTGAATTTTCGCCCTCTTGCTCAAGCTTATCCTGGGTGGAAAGCAGCATCTTGTACCTCTTTCTTGCATTGGCTGGCAACAGAATAAACTGCTTCAGATCGGATGGAAATTTAACAGGATTCTCCTCCCGGTTTGCTTTCCGCTCCACCGAAGAACGTGAGTGGGCCAGCCGGGTGGTAATTCTAAGCATAACAGGCAGGGCATACTTCTCCGACAGGTCGAAACCGTAACGGGTCATTTCGTACGCCTCCTGCTGGGTGGACGGCTCCAGTACCGGAACCATGGAAAACTTGCCGTAGAACCTGGAATCCTGTTCATTTTGCGAAGAGTGCATGGATGGATCGTCTGCCACCACCACCACAAGACCTCCATTCACACCGGTCATCCCGGCATTGATGAATGCATCGGCTGCCACATTAAGCCCCACATGTTTCATACAAACAAGAGCACGTTTGCCGGCATAGGACATCCCCAACCCCGCTTCCATGGCAGTCTTCTCATTGGCCGACCATTGTGCGTGTACTTTTCGCTCCTGCGCCTCTTTCGACTTCTGTATATACTCGGTTATTTCTGTGGAGGGTGTACCCGGGTATGCATATACACCCGAAAGGCCTGCATCCAGTGCTCCCTGACCAATGGCTTCGTCTCCCAATAATACAAATCTGGACATGAACAACAGCTTTTGTGATGCTCAAAATTATATAAAATAAGTACGGCTATTTGCTATTCTAAAACATGCATGTACAAGCTGCCAGGGTGACATTTAGGAAGTGATGGTAATTACCAGGCGGCGCGATCCCCCATGGTTCCGGAACTCGCCCAGGTAGATTCCCTGCCAGGTACCCAAGTTCAACTTTCCATTGGTAATGGGGATGGTAACAGAATTGCCTATGATGGAGGCCTTCAGATGTGCCGGCATATCATCGGCACCTTCATAAATATGGGAGTACAAAGGATGGTTTTCAGGGACCAGGTCATTCATAAACAACTCGAAATCGTCTCTTACCGAAGAGTCTGCATTCTCATTAAGCGTAAGGCCTGCCGAAGTATGCTGGATCAGTACATGCATGATCCCGGTATCGGGAAGTTCTCCCGCTGCCTCCACCACCCTTCGGGTAATAAGGTGAAATCCCCTGGGCATGGGTGATAAGGTGACTGTTTTCTGGGAGACCATGGCACTATTTTAATGTTAATATTTCACAAAAATAGTTCTTAATTGCAGCAACCGGCTCTGTTTCCGCTGATTTTTTATCTACTTTTGGGCATGTTTTTCGGGAAACAGAGGCTCCATTTGAGGTTGCTGCTGGGGATTGTTCTCCTGGTGGCAATATCGATGAATGCTGAGGGTCAGAGGAAAAGGGACCAGGATGAGAAACCGGACGATGACCTGGTACAGTTCTCCGGTATCGTGAGGGACCTGCAGCACCGTCCCCTCCCTCATGTAAATATCATTATCCTGACCGAGAGACGGGGGACCACCTCCGACAGGCGGGGCATGTTCTCTTTTGTGGTGAGGCCCAACGATACGATTCTTTTCAGCCACATGGGGCACAAAGGGACCATCCATGTGATCCCTGACTCACTGGGCGGACAGCAGTACCCTGCAGATATCTTCATGGTCAGCGACACTTTCCATCTGGCGGAAGTCAGGATCTATCCATGGAAAACTTACCAGGAGTTCAAAGAGGCTTTCCTGGCACTTGATCTGCCCGACGACGACGAGCAGCGGGCCTACCATAACATTGCCCTGATTAAAACACAGATCAAAATGAATGATTTTGGACCCAGTCCAAACATCAATTTCCGGGAGGTGATGAAGCAGCAGTATAACCAGCTTTACACAGCCGGTCAGACCCCCTATTACACCATTTTCGATCCCATACGGTGGGCCAAGTTCTTCGACGCCCTGAAACGGGGCGACTTCAAAGAGGATGATTAAATACTGCAGATCACCTCACATTGCGGCTAAAACTAACGCAGCCCAATCTTCTTAAGCAGGGCATCGAATCGAAGATCATCAGCCCGAAGGGCATCAGAGCCTGCCCCGTACCAACAGATCCATGGGTCGCGTTCTTTGGCGGCTTTTTGCAGCCAGTGGAATGCTTCATCAATATTATTTCGAGCTGAGTAAATCCATACCAGAAAAGTTGCTGGCACGTATGTGCTTTCTGATCTTACCTTTAAACTTTCTAATAGCTCCTCTCCTCTTTTTACCCGGCCGGACAGAAAACAGGCACAGGCAAGTACCGCCTTTGCAATGGAGGCACTCCCTGAAAGCTCCACTGCCTTTTCACCCGCTAAGACTGCCTCTTCGAACATTGATTCAGATATAAACCCAAAACAGAGCCAAAGTTGAGGTTGCCAGTAGCCAGGATCCTTTGCGACAACCTGCTGCAGTCCCTCGATTGCTTCCTCACATTGACCCGCAAACATCAGAATCATCGAAACCCATGTATTAATCATACTCGAAAGAGGATCAAGTTTTTGGGCTTTCCCTGCGTGGACGAGTGCCTCCTCGAATCGTTTCTGATTTGTCAGAATTATGGCGTAGTTTGCGTAACCCAGTGCATTTGTTGGATCCAATTCTATGGTTCTTTTGAACTCCCTGTCAGCAGCAGACCAGTTCCAATCATACGTTGCATAGATGACAGCCAGAGCGTTGTGGGCATCGGAAATGGAATCATCAAGCTCAATTGCCTTTTGTGCAAACTCCCGTGATTTAGGGATCGCCTGACCCGGTGGCACATCTCCCCAGAATGCCAGGCTCTGGTGCCAGATAGAGAGTCCCACATATGCTAAAGCGTAGGTCGGGTCTATCTCGATTGCTTTCTGATAACATTCAATGCTTTTTTCCCATCCTTCCGAAGTCAGGCTGTTCCAGTAATAGCGGCCCTTCAAATTGAGGCTGTAGGCCT